>CAZEZD010000221.1:3556-5240 GCA_964516115.1 uncultured Hyphomicrobiales bacterium | reverse complement strand
ACGGACGGACAGCATGGCTCACCTGCCTTTCGGATATTCGAGCCCCATGCGCTCGTAGCGCTCGGGATCGTCGCCCCAGTTCTCGCGCACCTTGACGAACAGGAACAGGTGCACCTTCGTTTCGAACAGTTTCGAAAGCTCCTCGCGGGCGGACTGCGAGATCAGCTTGATGGTCTCGCCGCCCTTGCCGAGCATGATCTTCCGCTGTCCCTCGCGCACGACATAGATCGTCTGCTCGATGCGGATGGAGCCGTCCTTGCGCTCCTCGTAGCTTTCGGTCTCGACGGTTGCGTCATAGGGCAATTCGTCGTGAAGCCGGTGATAGAGCTTCTCGCGGGTGATCTCGGCGGCCAGCATGCGGGCCGGGACGTCGGAAATCTCGTCCTCGGGGTAGTGCCAGGGACCGAGCGGCGCGCTCGCCGCGAGATGCTGGCGCAGATCCTTCACACCCGAACCGGTCGCGGCGGAGATCATGAACGTCTTCTCGAAACGGGCCCGTTCATTGATGGCAGTGGCAAGGTCGAGCAGCTTCGGCCGGTCGACGAGATCGACCTTGTTGAGGACCAGGTCCTTCGGCTGGCGCACGTCGCCGAGCTTGTCGAGGATCGCTTCGACGGACTCGTCCAGCCCCTTCTTGGCGTCGACCAGAACGATGACACGGTCGGCATCCGCCGCTCCGCCCCAGGCGGCCGAGACCATGGCGCGGTCGAGCCGCCGGCGCGGAGAGAACAGCCCGGGTGTGTCGACGAGGATGATCTGGGCGCTGCCTTCCATGGCGATGCCGCGCACCAGCGAACGGGTCGTCTGCACCTTGTGCGAGACGATCGTGACCTTGGCGCCGACCAGCGCGTTGACCAGCGTCGATTTGCCGGCATTGGGTGCGCCGATGATGGCGACGAAGCCGCAGCGCGTGGGTTCGGCGGTCATGTCCTGGCTCCCGCCTCGGTCATCGCGGCCCAGACGCCCTCGCGCAGCAGCACGGTGGTGGCGGCAGCGATCTCGGCCTGGCGCTTGGCAGGTCCCTCGCCGATTCCATCGGCCAGGCCAGGAATGACGACGGCCATGGTGAACAGCGGCGCGTGATCCGGTCCGCTGCGGCTGACGACGCGATAGACCGGGGTCGCCAGGCCCCTGCCCTGCGCCCATTCCTGCAGGGCGCTCTTGGCATCCCGCTGCGGCGCCGATCCGGCCGTGAGGCGGCCGCTCCAGTTGCGGAAGACGAAGGCCTCGGCCGGCGGCCAGCCGGCATCGAGATAGATGGCGCCGATCACCGCCTCGCAGAGGTCGGAGAGAACGCTGGCGCGCTTGCCGACGGCCGCCTGGCTTTCCGTCGGGCCGACCTGCACGCCGTCGCCAAGTGCCAGTTCGGCCGCGATCTCGGCGCAGGTCTCGGCGCGCACCAGGTCGGACAGGCGGCGCGACAGCGCCCCCTCGTCCTCGTCCGGGAGGGTGCGGAACAGCATGGACGCCACGGCAAGGCCGAGGACGCGATCGCCGAGGAACTCCAGCCGCTGGTATGAGCCGCTCCGCTTCTCGATGCCGGAAACCGCGCTCGGATGCGTCAACGCCCGCGCCAGAAGGTTGCGGTCGGAGAAGGCATGGCCGATACGCGCCTCGATCTCCTCGAGGCTCGCGCGCTGGGCCTTGGCTTTGCGACCGGGCGCCACCGCCTGATTCACCTCAC
>CAZEZD010000221.1:0-3456 GCA_964516115.1 uncultured Hyphomicrobiales bacterium | reverse complement strand
CTCGCGCGCTGGGCCTTGGCTTTGCGACCGGGCGCCACCGCCTGATTCACCTCACAAGATTTCCGAATCGGGTCCAGCGGAACGACCAGGGCCAGCGCCAGAAGGCCCAGGGGCTCGCCCCCTCCTTGACGTCGTTGGAGAAGAACAGGACCTGCGCCCGGCCGATCAGATGATCGAGCGGAATCGGTCCGACCTGGCTGAGGACGCGACTATCGGTCGAGTTGTCGCGATTGTCGCCCATGACAAAGACATGGCCTGCTGGCACTTCATAGACCGGCGTGTTGTCGTAGAAGCCGTTCTCGTAAAGGTCGAGGGTCGTGTGAACGACACCATTGGGCAGCGTCTCGCGGTACCGACGCACCCGAACCTGGCGGCCGTCCTCGGTATCGATGAAGTCGTCGATCCGCTCGCGCGGCACCGGCGTTCCGTTGATGTGGACCTGGCCGGCAACCATCTGGATGCGATCGCCCGGCAGGCCGATGACGCGCTTGATGTAGTCGACGTCGGGCTCGCGCGGCAGGCGGAAGACCACGACATCGCCGCGGGCCGGCACCGATCCCATGATCCGCCCGTCGAAGAGGTTGGGCGAGAAGGGGAACGAATAGCGGGAATAGCCGTAGGAGAACTTCGAGACGAAGAGATAGTCGCCGACGAGCAGCGTCTCCTTCATCGAACCCGAGGGGATGTTGAACGGCTGGAACAGGAACGTGCGGATCACGAAGGCGATGAGAAGTGCGTGGATCACCACGCGGACCGTCTCGCCCAGTCCGCCCTTGTTGTCATCGGCCACGCGCGTCGAACCTCATGTCGAATGAGCCCGCCGTATAGCCCGCGGCACGGCCGTCATGCAACGACATCGCCGATCAACTGCAATTCGTCACCTGGTTGGAACAGATGCCGTTCCACCAGCTGCGCACACCCTCGATCTCGACCAGGCCCCAGTTACCGGAACAGGCGTGGAGCCGCTCGACGATGTCGCCGGTCGAGACAGGTTCGCCCTGGCGCATGGCCGCCCGCGTGGCGGCATGTTCGCTCGGCGCCTGATGGAGTTGGCCCGGAACCAGGCCGCCGTTGGCCAGCGCCGCGCCGACGAGGCGCGCTGAAACCCATCCCTGACCTCGATAGGGTTGCGGACGGCTGCGAGGATACCGCTCCCCATAGGCGACGCCGGGTGCGGTGATGTCCCGGATGAGGAACCAGCCGTCGCGGAAGCCGACGATCCGGAACTCGGCACGGTAGGTATCGCTGGTGTCGCCGGAAGAGTCCGGTGCCTTCCAGGGTGGTGGAATGCGGCCGACGATGCGGGCGGTGGCATTGGGTGCTGCCCGCACGTTCATGCCGGCCGGGTCGGAATCGGCAGACCAGCCGGCGATATCGCAGGGCTCTGTGCGAGGCGGCAGGCGGCGTCGGGTCTGGCGCGCCTCCTCCTGTAGCTCGACGAAACCTGTCCAGTGCTCGACATCCTGGACCATGTGCGGCTCCACGACCTCCGCGCCCTGCGACACGAGGAGGTCGCCCTCCAGCGCCAGCTTCACCTCGATCGCCCGGCCGGCGTCGAAGGCGCTTCCGGGACGGGCGGGATCGTCGGCCCCCGTGCGGAAGATCGAGACAAAGCCGCGCATCTGGCTGAAGGACACCCGTCGAACCGGGCCAGGAACCCATCCGGGCCCCGCCGCCGTGCCGATGCCTGCGACCCACGCATGCGCGTCGATGCGACTCACGCGGTCTCCGCTGATGCGGTAGGCGTTCGGCACCTTTTCGCCGAGTTCGACGAGCACGCCGTCCTCCCTCGCATGAACCAGGGTGTGGAAAAACGGTTTGTCCCGGGACACGTCATAGGGTTCGAGAAAGCGCGCCATGACGTGCGCGCCAGACGTGGTCTCGCGGACGAGCATGAAGAGGTTGACCGATTGTTCAACCCCCTCGCCGCTTTCCCTCGCCTCGAAAACCTTGGCCTGAACGATCCGCAGTTTGTCGGCGCCAAAGGGCCAGAGACTGGATTCGACGGTGCGGCAGCGCAAATCTCGCACGGGGAGATGCCGCTGGGAGGGGTGGCGGCTCGCCTGGAAGACAGGGTCGATCCGCCAGTCCGTCTCGCCGAGGCTGCACGGCGGCAGCGGGGGCTGATCGGTGGCCCGGGCCGGACCCGCGTCCGCGGACATGAGCGCGGCGATCGCGGCGGCCGACGGGATCAACGAGCGACGAAGGCGGGCAAGCCAGGACATGGTGCGGTTCCTCTCGCCATGTCCTCTCGCAACACCCTGCTGCGCACCGATCCCTTGCGCGGCCTCCGATTGTTTCGATGGTTTCTGCTAGAACTGCACTTCCTGCCGGTTGCGGATCGACCGCCCGGTCGTATCCCGCAGTTCCGGTGCGATGATCGGCGGCGGCGTACCCGGTCCGAGCGGATCACGCGGGGCGCTCGAGCGCACGCGCACCGCCTCGCGGTTGCGGTCGATCGTCGTCGGGATGGCGCCCGCTGTCTGGCCGCTGACGATGGTCCCACCCAGCGGGTTGCCCGATGTCGGCGCACCGGTCGAGACACGGGAGACATTGGTGAGGCTGGCGCTTTCGCGGGCGCCCGGCGCGGTGCGCATGCCGTCGACCTCCATGCGGGACGGCGCACTTGCCTGCGGTTGCGCCGAAACCGGAACCGCCGAGGATGAGGCTGGCGGCGCGGTTGCGACGACCGTCGTTCCGGCTCCGGTTGGTGGCGGCAGGGAGGATGATTCGACACGACCGACGGGCACGGCCGTGACCGGCGCCTGCGAGGCCACGGGTGCACTCCCGCCCCCCATGCAGCCCGCCATGCACAGTCCGGCCAAGGTCAGGACGGCAGTCTTGTAGGTCATCATGGGTCCAATCACGCGGCCGGCAGTGCGCTCGGCATCATCTCGTAGGGTGGCTTCCAGCCCGGCAGCGCTGCGATCCGCTCGCGCCAGGCGTGCAGGTGCGGATAGGACGCGGCGATGTCATAGCCGGTCTCCGCATTGGGGTAGAACATGTAGCCGGCCAGCGAGATATCGGCGACCGTCGGACGCCCCGCCACCATAAACGGGGTCGTCGCCAGATGCGCCTCGGCCACCGCAAGCGCCGCGTCGACACGCGTCCGGAGGAACGACAGGACGGCGGGGTCCGCCGGCTTGCCCGCCAGCGACAGCATGAAGCGGTGCGTGGCGAAATAGCTGGTGAACTTGTGGTTGTCGAAGAGGATCCAGCGCAGGATGTCCATCTCCTCATCCTCGTTCGCCGGTGCGAACTGCCCCGTCTGTCGAGCGAGAAAGGTCAGGATCGCGCCGGACTGCGACAGGCGACGACCCTGATGCTCCAGCACCGGAACCTCTCCCATCACATTGACGTCGTGCCGCCACTCCGGAGCGCGCGTGGCCCCGTCGAAATAGCTGACGAGCACGGGCTCCCAGTCGAGCCCGCAGGCCGACAGCATGAGGGCGACCT
>CAZEZD010000220.1:0-5241 GCA_964516115.1 uncultured Hyphomicrobiales bacterium | reverse complement strand
GCACCAAAAGATCGGCCGCCGCAAGGTCCCAGTCATGGCTCTGGCCGCCGGCGAAACCGGCGTCGATCTCGCCCGCCGCCACCTTGGCGAAGCGCAGGGCGAGGGAGTGGATCTTGGGCAGGGCGAGCGCGCCGTGACGTTCGACCTTCACTGTCATGGGCTTCGGACCGGCCACGGTGGCGCCCGCGATGTCCTGCCGCCCGGTCGCCGCGAGAGGGCGGCCCGAGACGCTGGCGCCATGGCCGCGCGCCGCGACGAAGGTGCGCCCGGCCACGGGCTCGGCGAGGGCGGCGGCCACGGGCCGCCCGTCGCGGACCACGGCGAGCGAGATGGTCCAGTCCGGAAGTCCGGCCGCGAAGGCGCGGGTACCATCGATCGGATCGACGATGAAGACCTCACGGCGGTCGAGCCGCGCGGGATCGTCGATGGTCTCCTCCGACAGCCAGCCGAAATGTGGCCGCGCCTCGCCGAGCCGCTTTTTCAGGAAGCGGTCGATGGCGATGTCGGCCTCGGTCACCGGCGAGGCGTGGGCCTTGGTCCAGGTCCGCAGGCCGCGCCGGGCATAGTCGAGCGCCATGGCGCCGGCCTCCTCGGCCAGCGTCTCCAAGAGGTCGCGCAGGACGAGGTCGTCAGCGTCCGGCAACGGTGAGCCCCTCGATAAGGACGGTGGGGGCGTCCGTCCCGTAGCGGAAGACGAGGTCGTTCGCCGGGGTCAGGTTGGCGAACATGTCGACGAGATTGCCGGCGATAGTGATCTCGGCGACCGGATAGGCGAGCTCGCCGTTCTCGATCCAGTAGCCCGAGCAGCCGCGCGAATAGTCGCCGGTCACCATGTTGACGCCGCTGCCGATCATGTCGGTGACGTAGAGCCCGTCCTTGATGGCGGCGATCATCTCGGCCGGGGTGGCGGTGCCGGCAGCCAGATGCAGGTTGGTCGGCCCGGGCGAGGGCGGGCCGCCGGTGCCGCGGCTGGCGTGGCCGGTGGTCCTGAGGCCGAGCTCGGCAGCGGTGGCGGTATCGAGCAGCCAGCTTGCGAGAATGCCGTCCTCGACGAGGGTCAGCGGACGGGCGGCCACCCCCTCGCCGTCGAAGGGACGGGAGCGCAGGCCGCGCCGGCGCAGCGGATCGTCGATGATGCGCACGCCCTCGCGGAACACGCGCTGTCCGAGCTTCTCGCGCAGGAAGGAAGTCTTGCGCGCCACCGACTGGCCGTTGGCGGCGGAGGCGAGATAGGAGGGGAAGCTGCCCGCCGTGCGCGGATCGAAGACGACGGGCACCTTGCGGGTGTCGACTTTGCGCGGGTTGAGCCGGCGGATGGCCCGCTCGCCGGCGCTGCGGCCGATCGACTCCGGATCGGCGAGATCGGCACGGTGGCGCACGGCACTGTAATCGTAGTCGCGCTCCATGCCGGTGCCCTCGCCGGCGATGGCGGTGACCGAGAAGGAGGTCGACGAGCCGAGCGTCGCGCCCTCGAAGCCGGTCGAGGTGACGAGGGCGAAGCCGCCGATGCCGGCGCCGGCCCCGGCGCCGCCCGATTTGCTGACGCCGGACACGGCGAGCGCCGCCGCCTCGGCCCGGCGGGCGAAGGCCTCAAGGTCGGCGACCTCGGTCATGACGGGATCGATAAGGTCGAGGTCGGGCCACTGCGTCGCGAGATCGGCTGGATCGGCGAGGCGCGCATAGGGATCCTCAGGCGCGACGCGGGCGATGGCGACCGCCCGTTCGGCGAGCGCCGCCACGTCCTCGCGCGGATCGTTGGAGGAGACGGAGGCGCTGCGGCGGCCGACGAAGACGCGCAGGCCGAGGTCGTCGCCCTCGGAGCGTTCCGAGCTCTCCACCTGGCCCTCGCGGATCTGCACGCCGACCGACACGCCGCGCACCGCCATGACGTCGGCGGCGTCGGCGCCGGCCTTGCGGGCCGCAGCGACGAGGCGGCGGCCCCGCTCGAGGAGCGCGCCGGTATCCATGAGATCGGACATGAAGGAGCCTTGGGAGGGGAAATGCTGATGTCCCCTCGTTTAGGCATCGAAGCGGCCGGTTTCAAGGCGCAGGCCGCGCACCGCGCCGACCTCGCGCGCGCGCTGACGGTCAGTCTTCGTTCATGCTGTTCATGAGGCCCGGTGTTAAGCACGCCCACCAAGCATTGGGAAAGCACAGTCCCCAAGGCTTTCTCAAGCATGCGCGAAGGTGTCGACTTGTCGCGACTGGATTGAGTCCCGCTTAACCCTGCGCCTTAAGCGGTCCGACAAGAAATGCTGCGACAGTTCTCCCAACGACGGGGCGAGAGCCGGCTGAAGCCGACCGAAGACCCCAAGGGAGCATGCAAGTGTTGCGTCAGACAGAGCCCGGCGTCCTCGCCGCCGGGATCGGGGCCTCTTTGCGCCTCGATCCCGCCCAGCTGCCCACCCGCTACGCCGCCCCGGACCGGGGTGCCGACAGTGGCCAGCGGTCCATCGACCTCTATGCCGACCGCGTCGTCATCCGCCGCACGGCGAGCGGCGCGCGGATGAAGCTGCAGCTGCGCGTCTCGGCCTATCGTGGCGTCGCCGTCCGCATCAGCAATGATCTCTCGCAGCCCGCCGACACCATCGAGGTCGTGCTGGTGCATGCCGATCCGGCGCTCAGCGTGCCGCTGGTGCAGGTTCCCGATGCCGACGACGTGGTGGCCGACTGGCAGCGCTGGGGCCAGGCGCTCAGCCTGCCCCTGCTGGTCGAGGACCATGACGGGTCGATGCGCGAGGCCTTTCCCCGCCTCGGCGGCGTCATGCTCGGCAGCCCGTCCCCGCGCCGCCGCCGGCGCTCGACGCTGAAGGACCGCCGCCCCGCGGCCCTGATGCGACGCAAGGCCACCAAGGGCCTTGCCGGCCAGCCGCGCCATCGCGAACGCGAGATCATCGCGCGCAATTGATGCCTCTCGCAGAAGTGTGACTGCAACGGCGGGTCGCCCGGCGGCCCTGATGTTGCCACGTCGCGATGCCACAGCTAGGACCTTGGTGCGGCCCCGAAGGGCCCCTGTTGAGGAACCCGCCATGCTGTCGCGCAGACATTTCATCGAAGCCTCGGCCGCACTCGGTCTGGTTGCCGCTTTCGCACCCGCAGCGCTTGCCCAGGCGCGTCGCCCGGCCTCCGAGACGGTCGATGTCGCCCAGTTGATGCAGCCCGGCCCGCTCGGCGACGTGTCGATCGGCAAGGCCGACGCCCCGGTCACCATCGTTGAATATGCCTCGCTCACCTGCGGGCATTGCGCGACCTTTCACACCAGCATCCTGCCCGAGTTGAAGAAGAAGTACATCGACACCGGCAAGGTCCGTCTCGTGTTCCGCGAATTCGCCCTCAACCAGCTCGACGCCGCCGTCTACATGCTCACCCGCTGCGCCCTGAACGCCGACGGCAAGGCCGGAGAGGGCGTCGATCCGGCCCGCTATTTCGCGCTGGTGGACGTGTTCTTCCAGCAGCAGCGCACCTGGGCCTTCGGCGGCAATCCGCTCGAGGCCGTCACCGCCATCACCCGTCAGGCCGGCATCACCCAGGCGCAGTTCGAGGCCTGCCTCAACAACCAGGCAATCCTCGATGCGCTCAACGCCACCCGCGACCGCGCCGCCTCGGCCTTCGGCGTCGAATCGACCCCGACCTTCTTCATCAACGGCAAGCGGCTCCTCGGCGCCCAGCCGGCGGCCGAGTTCGAGAAGATCATCGATCCGCTGCTGCCGGCCTGAGTCCAGTCTGCGCGTTTTCGGTTTCATGAGGCCGCCGGGTTCCGCCCGGCGGCTTTTTTCGTGAGTGACAGGCGGCTGTCGCCCTGCATCGGCAAGTGCGTCCTTCGAGGCTCGCCACCGGACGGTGCTGTCGCATCGCCGGGGGCTCGCTCCTCAGGATGAGGGAGATGGTGACCGGCATCAGCGTGGAATGAAGCTCGGCTGCCGACGGCTTGCCTGCCGGAATGCAGGACAACACCCTCCTCATCCTGAGGAGCGAGCCCGGCAGGGCGAGCCTCGAAGGACGCACCTGGGTTGCTGCCAGGCGTCAGATGCGGTGGGGACGAGCGGCCGGCATCCAAACAAAGACCGCCGGGGATCACCCGGCGGTTTTCGTCACTCTCGAACCGGGCGAACCCGGTGGCGTCAGTTCAGCTTCGCCTTGATCTCGGCGATGCCCGACGTGATCAGCTTGTCGCCGCCTGCACCCTTCGTCAGGTCGGCGAGGACCGAGCCAGCGGCGATTGTCGCGGCGTCGGCAGCCGCCGCCCTGACGTCGGCGACGGCCTGGGCCTCGGCCTGGGCGATCTTGGTCTCCGCCATCTTGGTGCGGCGGGAGACGAATTCCTCGATCTTCGCCTTGCCCTCGGCGGCAAGACGCTCGGCCTCGCCCCTGGCGGCCGTGACGATGTCGCGGGCCTCCTGCTCGGCGCTGGCCTGACGCTTGCGATACTCGGAAACGATGGCCTCGGCCTCCTCGCGCAGGCGCTTGGCCTCGGCGAGTTCGGCGGCAATGCGGTTGGAACGCGCGTCGAGCGCGTTCACGACCTTCGTATGGGCTTCCATCTTCCAGGCGATGACGAGGAAGATGATGAGGCCGAGCCAGATCGGCAGATATTCGCTCATCCCGTCCTCCTCAGCGCTTCAGCGCGGCATCGACCGCCGCCTCGACGCGCGAGGCCTCGGCCCCGGCGCCGACGAGACGCTCGACGATGGCCTGGGCGGCGTCGACCGCGATGCCGCGGACATTGCCCATGGCCGCCGTGCGGGCGGTGGCGATCTGCGCCTCGGCGGCGGCAAGGTCCGCCGTCAGCTTGGTCTCGAGGGCCTTGCGCTCGGCATCGGCCGCGGCGCTGATCGTCGCGCGCGTCTCCGCGGCGATGGCCTGCGCATTGGCGCGCGCCTCGGCGAGGGCCTTCTCGTAGGAGGCCGTTGCGGCGTCCGCCTCGGCCTTCATGGTCTGGGCGGCCGCGAGGTCACCGGCGATGCGGCTGGCGCGGTCTTCCAGGATCCCGCCGATGCGCGGAGCGATGTGCTTCGACATCAGGTAGTAGAGCAGGCCGAAGGCAACCGCGAGCCAGAGCAGCTGCGACCCATAGGTTTCGACCCGGAAGGCCGGGAAACCGCCTTTGGAGGGGACTTGGGTCCCCGAAGTGGTGTTCGTCGCCATTGCGGGACCCTATCGGCGCGGGCGGTCCCTGTCAGGACCCTGCGCGGAAACGAGAGCCGGCCGGAGCCGGGCGGAGACGCCGGATCGACCGCGACG
>CAZEZD010000219.1:0-5285 GCA_964516115.1 uncultured Hyphomicrobiales bacterium | reverse complement strand
TCACCCACGACCAGATCGAGGCCATGACCATGGCCGACAAGATCGTCGTCATGCATGACGGCATCGTCGAGCAGATGGGTGCGCCGCTCGACCTCTACGACAACCCGGTCAACATGTTCGTTGCCGGCTTCATCGGCTCGCCCGCGATGAACTTCCTGCGCGGCAAGGTCGACGGGCAGAGCTTCGTGCTGGAGGGCGGCGCACGCCTGCCGCTCGGCAACGCCCCGGCCGCCTCTGCCGACAAGCCGGCCATCTACGGCATCCGTCCCGAGCATTTCCTCATCGACAACGAGGCCGGAGCGGAAGCCGAGGTCGTCGTGGTCGAACCGACCGGATCCGAGATCCAGGTGGTGGCTCGGCTCGACGGCCAGGAGGTGATCGTCGTCTTCCGCGAGCGCCACGACTTCAAGCCCGGCGACCGCATCCGTCTCGGCACGGACCGCCGCGTGACCCATCTCTTCGACGCCCAGTCGGGCCGGAATCTCTCGTCGCATTGAGCGACGGCAGAACGCTGCAGACGCGGGGCAAACCCGCGGAAAAAAACCGGCAAGGCCCGCGTCCAAGACGGGTTCCGGAAATCCTCGGGAGGATCAACGACCATGACCAAGATCACACGCCGTTCGCTCGTCGGGGGCGCTGCCGCCGTCGGCGCGCTCACCGGATCAGGCACCACCGAATGGGCCAAGGCCTGGGCCCAGGCATCGCCGTTCCGGCCGGAGCCGAACGCCGCGCTCAACGTGCTGCGCTGGCGCCGCTTCGTCGAGGCCGAGGACGCCCAGTTCAACAAGATGGTCGCGGCCTTCACCCAGGCCACCGGCGTGCGCGTCACGCTGTCGAGCGAGAGCTTCGACGACCTGCAGCCGAAGGCTTCGGTGGCGGCCAATACCGGCGCCGGCCCCGACATCTTCTGGGGCCTCTATTCGCTGCCGCACCTGTTCCCGCAGAAGTGCATCGAGGTGACCGACGTCGCCGACTACCTCGGCAAGAAGTACGGCGGCTGGGTGCCGCTCGCCGAAGCCTACGGCAAGCTCGGCAACAAGTGGATCTCGATCCCCGTCGCGGTCAACGGCGGCTACATCAACTACCGCACCTCGTCGATCAAGGCCGCCGGCTTCTCGGAGATTCCGAAGGATACCGCAGGCTTCCTTGAGCTGTGCAAGGCGCTGAAGGCGAAGGGGACCCCGGCCGGCTTCCCGCTCGGGCGCGCCACCGGTGACGGCAACGCCTATGCCCATTGGCTGCTGTGGTCGCACGGCGCCTATCAGGTCGACGAGAACGAGAAGATCACCATCAACTCGCCGGAGACCGTGGCCGCTCTGCGCTATGCCAAGCAGCTCTACGACACCTTCATGCCCGGCACCGCCGCCTGGAACGACGCGAGCAACAACCGCGGCTTCCTGTCCGGCGAACTGCATCTGACCGCCAACGGCATCTCGATCTACGGCGCGGCGAAGATTTCGGCCGACGCCAAGCAGCGCGAGATCGCCGCGGACATGGACCATGCCTACTGGCCGGTCGGCCCGTCGGGCAAGCCGGCGGAGATCCAGCTCGCCGTTCCGATGCTGGCGATGAACTACACGCGCTTCCCGAACGCCTGCAAAGCCTTCATGGCGTTCATCCTCGAAGCCGAGCAGTTCAACCCCTGGCTGGAGGCGGCGGGCGGCTACCTGACGCACATGCTGAACGCCTACGACGCCAATCCGGTCTGGACCTCCGACCCCAAGCACACCGTGTTCCGCGACGCCGCCAAGCGCAGCTTCGTGGCCGGTGCCCGGGGTCCGCTGAACGAGAAGGCGGCGACCGCCATGGCCGACTTCATCGTCGTCGATCTGTTCGCCAATTTCTGCACCGGCAAGGAATCGGAGCAGGGCGCGATCAACCTCGCGGAACGCCAGTTGCGCCGCATCTACCGCTGAGACAGGGGCGCGGCCCTCGCCGCGCCCTGCCCTGCCATCCCGGGGGAGGCGGTCCTGCCAGGACCGCCTCCTTCGCCACCTCCCGGAGCCAACCATGGCCGATGCTGCCGTCGCCGAACCGATCCAGAAGGCGCCGATGCGCGAGTTCTCCGCCTGGGACCAGTTGAAGCGCGACCGCAACTGGCTCGGCTTCTGGTTCATGGTGCCGGCCATCGCCTTCCTCGTGCTGTTCCTGCTCTATCCGCTCGGCAAGGGCATCTGGATCAGCTTCACCGATGCCAAGATCGGGCGCGCCGGACGGTTCATCGGCCTCGAGAACTACGAGTGGCTGGCCGGCGACACGGACTTCATCCGCGCCCTGATCTTCACCCTGGCCTTCACCATCATCGCCTCGGCCATCAAGTTCGCCATCGGCCTCTACCTGGCGCTGCTGCTCAACAACAACCTGCCGTTCAAGGCGCTGGTCCGCTCGATCGTGCTGATCCCCTTCATCGTGCCGACCGTGCTGTCCGCCGTCGCCTTCTGGTGGATCTTCGACACCCAGTTCTCGGTCATCACCTGGGGACTGGTGAAGGTCGGCCTTCTGCCGAAGGGCGGCGTCATCAACTGGCTGGGCGATCCCCTCCTGGCGCAGTGCGCCGTGATCTTCGCCAATATCTGGCGCGGCATTCCCTTCGTGGCGATCACCCTGCTCGCCGGCCTGCAGACGGTCTCGCCCTCGCTCTACGAGGCGGCGACGCTGGACGGAGCCTCGAAGTGGCAGATCTTCCGGCACATCACCTATCCGCTGCTCACTCCCATCATCGCGGTGGTGATGACCTTCTCGGTGCTGTTCACCTTCACCGACTTCCAGCTGATCTGGGCCATGACCCGCGGCGGCCCGGTGAATGCCACGCAGCTGATGGCGACGCTGTCCTACCAGCGCGGCATTCTCGGCGGCAGCCTCGGCGAGGGCGCGGCCATCGCCACCGCCATGATCCCATTCCTGCTCGCGACGATCATGCTGTCCTGGTTCGGGCTGCAGCGTCGCAAATGGCAGGCCGGCGAGAACACGGACTGAGCGGGAACCCGACATGACAGCCTCGACCGCCGAAACGCGAACCGCCCCGACCGCCGCCCGAGACGACGCCTCGGAGGGCATGAGCTATCTGGAGAACCTGCCGCGCAAGCTGGTGACGGTCTATCTGCCGCTCGCCATCATCATGATCGTGCTGCTGTTCCCCTTCTACTGGATGGTCATCACCTCCATCAAACCGGACGCGCAGCTGCTCGACCTGCACAGCAGCAACCCGCTCTGGGTGACGGAACCGACGCTGCGCCACGTCCACAAGCTGCTGTTCGATTCCAACTATCCGACCTGGCTGTGGAACACGATGCTGGTGGCCGTCTGCGCCACCTTCCTGTCGATCTTCGCCTCCGTGCTGGCGGCCTATGCGATCGTCCGCCTGCGCTACAAGGGCGCGCAGACCGTGGGCGGGCTGATCTTCCTCGCCTATCTCGTGCCGCCCTCGATCCTGTTCATTCCGCTGTCGACCATCATCCACGCCTACGGCCTGTTCGACACACCCTTCGCGCTGATCCTGACCTATCCGACCATCCTGATCCCGTTCTGCACCTGGCTGCTGATGGGCTACTTCAAGACCATCCCCTACGAGCTGGAAGAATGCGCGCTGGTGGACGGCGCCAGCCGCTGGCAGATCCTGACCAAGATCGTCCTGCCGCTGGCGGTGCCGGGACTGATCTCGGCCTTCATCTTCGCATTCACGCTGTGCTGGAACGAGTTCGTCTACGCGCTGACCTTCATCTCGTCGAACCACAACAAGACGGTTCCGGTCGCGATCATCTCGGAGTTCGTCGACGGCGACGTGTTCCGCTGGGGCTCGCTGATGGCGGGTGCGCTGGTCGGCTCGCTGCCGCTGGTCATCCTCTACGCCTTCTTTGTCGAGCACTATGTCTCGGCCATGACCGGCGCCGTGAAGGAATAGGCGGGCCGACCCGGCGGCTCACCCCTGCCATGCAGCGCGTGAAGGCTCGCGCACGAAAAAGTCGTGGATGCCCGGCCCCGCGCCGGGCATGACGCTCAGGCGATAAGATCCACCGGTGTTTCGGGACCCTTGCCCATGACAACCATCTGCTTTGCCGGCCTCGGGGCCATGGGCCGGCCCATGGCCGCCAATCTCGTGAAGGCCGGCCACGCCGTCCGCGGCACCGACCTCAACCCGGCCGCCCTCGACTGGCTGAAGGCCAACGGCGGCGAAGCCTTCCCCGATGCGAAGGAGGCCGCGACCGGCGCGGAGATGCTCGTGCTGATGGTCGTGAACGCCGACCAGGCCGAGGCCGTGCTGTTCGAGGCCGGCGCGCTCGATGCGCTCGCTCCCGACGCCATCGTCGTGCTCTGCGCCACCTGCGCCCCGGCGCGCGCCGCCGCCATCGGCGCCAGGGTGGAGGCGACCCGGCGCCGCTTCGTCGACGCGCCGGTGTCCGGCGGTGTGGTGGGCGCCGAAGCCGGCTCACTGACAATCATGGCCTCCGGCCCGGCCGCCGTTCTCGACGCGGCAGAGCCGGTCCTGAAGGTGATGGGCTCGCGCCTGTTCCGCGTCGGCGAAAAGGCCGGCGACGGCGCCATGGTCAAGACCATCAACCAGCTTCTGTGCGGCGTGCACATCGCCGCCGCCGCCGAGGCGCTGGCGCTCGGCGAACGCGCCGGCCTCGACCCGAAGGTGCTGCTGGAGATCTACGGCTCCAGCGCGGCGGGAAGCTGGATGCTCAACAATCGCGGTCCGCGCATGCTGATGGACGATCCGCCGGTGACCTCGGCGGTGGACATCTTCGTCAAGGATCTCGGCATTGTACTCGACGCCGGCCACGCGACCCGCGCGCCGCTGTTCCTTGCCGCCGCCGCGCACCAGCTCTTTCTTGCCGCCTCAGGCATGGGGCTCGGCAAGGCTGACGATGCACTGGTGATCGAGGCCTATCGCGCCCTGGGCCCGAAGGACTGACGCCCGTCAGGCTTCTTCCACATCGTCCTCGTCGTCGGGATGTTCCTCGGCATGCGGACGCAGCGTCTTTTCCATGCGGCGCAGCAGCTTCCTCAGGCGCTTGACGTCCTTGCCGTCCATGTCGGCGAGCATCTCGTCTTCCGCCGCGAACCAGAGGTCGTCGATCGCCGAGGACTTCGCGATGCCCGCCTCCGTCAGCCCCACCTGGACGAGACGGCCGTCGGACGAGCCGCCGTTGCGCCGCTCTACCAGCCCCTGGGCGGCGAGCCGCCCCACTGTCTTCGAGGCCGTCGGCGGGCGCACCCTGAGGGCGGTCGCCAGTTCGCCCATGGTCATGTCGCCGCCTTCGGCGAGGATCTTGAGCACCTGC
>CAZEZD010000218.1:0-5286 GCA_964516115.1 uncultured Hyphomicrobiales bacterium | reverse complement strand
ATTCGAACTGGATGGCGATGATGCGCGACTTGTCGACCTGATAGGCGGTCAGCTTTTCGAAGTAGCTGCGCAGCACCCGCTCCTCGGCGGTCATGCTGAGCGGGTGCTCCGCCAGCCCCAGAAGCATCAGCACCTGCTTGATCGGATTGAAGCTGCGCAGGGCCGGATCGAATTCGGGCTTGCGGACGAGATCGAGCTGCAGCGCCACAGCCTTGCCGACATCGCGCGACAGGATGAGCTGGACCTGGCTGAGCACGGCCTCCTGATCCACGGCGGCGCGATCGGCCGAACCGGACCGGTCGATGTCGGGGCGGGTATAGGCGCTTTCGCCGTTCTCGACGAGAATGCGCGCCTCGGAGCGGTAGGTCGGCGTCGTCAGGCTGACAGCGGCGAAACTGCCCGCCAGGGCAAGGAGGGTCGGCACGGCGATCCAGAGCCGGCGCGCCCAGATCGACCGCGCAAGGCCCGCCAGGTCGAGATCGACCAGCGAAGGCCTCCCGGAAACGGCGCGTGTCCGTTCGCCTGCCCCATGCATGTCTGTCGCCGCCTCCGGAACTCACCCTTGGGGCCATCAGAAATCATTAGGGTTGCCATCGCGTTAATTGGCCGGATGCGATGTCCGCCGCGCTCAGCCTTTCTTAACCACGTCCGTCGATGATCGCGCCATGTTGACCCTTCAGTCCCGAGGTGCCGGCGTCATGCGCTCCATCCTGCTCGTTTCGGCGACGGCGCTGATCCTTGCCGGGTGCGCCGGCCGACCAGCCGCCGGGCCGGGAACGCTGATCGATACGACGCGCGGAACCGTCGGGCCGGTCGACCCCCGCGGTTCGCTCGTGCCGCACGAGCAGATCATGCCGCGCGGACCCTACCTGCTCGACACCGGCGACCGTGTGCGTGTTGTGGTCTTCGGCCAGGAGGGCCTGACCAATTCCTATGCCGTCGACGCGGCGGGAACCATTGCGATGCCGCTGATCGGCACCGTCCCCGTGACGGGACGCTCCACCGAGGTGCTGGCCCGGGACATCGCCGCACGCCTGCGCGGCGGCTTCATCCGCGATCCCAGCGTCTCCGTCGAGGTCGAGACCTACCGGCCCTTCTTCATCATGGGCGAGGTGGCGGCCGGCGGGCAGTTTCCCTTCGTCACCGGCATGACCGTACAGAACGCCATCGCCATCGCCGGCGGGTTCACGCCGCGCGCCAACCGCTGGAGCATCGAGGTCACGCGCAAGCTCAACGGCCAGCTCTATCGCGCCGACGTGCCCCTCACCCATCCGCTCGCTCCCGGCGACACCGTGGTGGTGCGCGAACGCTGGTTCTGACGCCTTGGGCGCTCCGCTCTCCATCGTCCATGTCATGCGCGCGCCGGTCGGCGGGCTGTTCCGCCACGTCGTCGACCTGGCCGGCGAACAGGCCGCGCGCGGCCACCGGATCGGCATTGTGGCGGACGCCTCGACAGGCGGGGACAGGGCCGAGGCCATCTTCGAGGGATTGAAGCCCCTTCTCGCGCTCGGGGTGACGCGGGTGCCGATGAGCCGCGAACTCGGCGCCGCCGACTGGTCGGCCGGCCGCGCTGTCGCGCGGTTCCTGGCCGATCACGCCGTGGACATCGTCCACGGTCACGGCTCCAAGGGCGGGGCCTTCGCCCGGCTCGCCGGCGGATCGCGGGTGAAGGTCTATACGCCGCACGGCGGAAGCCTGCACTACTCGCGTTCGACCCCCGTCGGCCTTGTCTATCTCACGCTGGAGCGGATCCTCGCCGCCCGCACCGACCTGTTCCTGTTCGAAAGCCTCTACGGACTCAACGCCTTCGCCGCGAAGGTCTGCAAGCCGAAGGGACTGGTCCGGGTCGTGCACAACGGCGTCAGCGAGGGCGAGTTCGCGCCGGTCCCGCCGCGCGCCGACGCCACCGACCTCCTCTTCATCGGCGAGTTGCGCAAGCTGAAGGGCGTCGATGTCCTGATCGACGCCATCGCCCTGCTGCACGGGCGCGGCCAGCGCCTGTCGGCCACCTTCGTCGGCGATGGACCCGACGCGGCCGCCTTCCGCCAGCAGGTGTCGGCGGCAGGTCTTGCCTCTCACGTGACCTTCACCGGCGCCATGCCGGCGCGCGAGGCCTTTAGCCGCGGCAGGCTCCTCGTCATCCCCTCGCGCGCGGAATCCCTGCCCTACATCGTCCTCGAGGCGGGAGCGGCCGGCCTGCCCCTGCTGGCCAGCGCCGTCGGCGGCATTGGCGAGATACTCGGCCCCGATGCCGACCGGCTGGTGCCGCCTGGCAGCGACTGGGCGCTAGCGGCCGCCGTCAGCCAGGCCTTCGGGGACTGGGACGAGACGCTGTCCCTCGCCGCGCGGCTGAAGGAGCGGGTCCAGGCCGGCTTTTCCGTCACCGCCATGACCGACGGCGTTCTCGCGGCCTATCGCGACGCGCTGGCGCAGGCTCGCTGAGCATCGTCTCGACAGGATCAAGCGAAAAGCAACCTTTGGCGGTTAATCCTGCTTCACCGCAGGACGCGTCACGCGCCGGCCGGGCGCGAAGGGGATCCCGATCATGTTGGGCTTTACGGGACGAGACATCATGAAGGCGGCCGAATCCGCGCCCCCGGCAAGGCCGGCGAGCGAGGGACACAGACCTCTTTCGGACCTTGCCACCCGCATCGCCGACGAGGCCATCGGTCCAGTCTACTCATCGGTCGTGCTCGCCGGAGTCGTCCGCCTCGTCGAGTTCGTCGTTGTGCTGGCGCTCGGCGCGACGATCTACATGGGCTGGGTCTATCCGGTTCACGGCGTCCAGTGGCCGTCCACCGTCGGCCTGTTCGGACTGGCATCGCTGGCCCTCGCCGCGTTCCAGACCGCCGGCCTCTACGACATCCACGTCTTCCGCACCCATGTCGCCCAGTTCGGTCGGCTGTTCCTCGCCTGGTCGCTGGTCTTCCTCGGGGCAGTCGCCATCGCCTTCTTCCTCAAGACCGGCGAGGAACTCTCCCGCGTCTGGCTCGGCGCCTGGTACCTTTCCGGCCTCGTGGTCCTGACCAGCCTGCGCGTCGCACTCGCCCAGGTCGTCCGCACCTGGTCGCGCGCCGGTCGCCTGCAGCGCCGCGCCGTCGTCGTCGGCGGCGGCGAGCCGGCAGAGGAACTGATCCGCTCCATCCTCGCCCAGTCCGATTCCGACGTCACCATCTGCGGCACCTTCGACGACCGCACCGACGACCGTTCGCCGGCCCACGCCGCCCATGTGCCGAAGCTCGGCAGCGTCGACGATCTCCTCGAATTCGCCCGCCGCACGCGCGTCGACCTCGTCATCGTCACCATTCCGATGTCGGCCGAGAAGCGCGTCCTCGAAATGCTGCGCAAGCTCTGGGTGCTGCCGGTGGACATCCGCCTCGCCGCCCACACCGCCAAGCTGCGCTTCCGTCCGCGCGCCTATTCCTACATCGGCAACGTTCCGGTCCTCGACGTCTTCGACAAGCCGATCCAGGACTGGGACATCGTGATGAAATGGGTCTTCGACAAGATCGTCGGAACCGCGGCCCTCATCGCCCTGTCGCCGATCTTCATCCTGACGGCCATCGCCGTGAAGCTCGATTCGAAGGGGCCGGTGTTCTTCCGGCAGAAGCGCTACGGCTTCAACAATGAGATGATCGAGGTCTTCAAGTTCCGCTCCATGTACACCGACATGAGCGATGCGACCGCCTCCAGGCTCGTGACCAAGGGCGATCCGCGTGTCACCCGCGTCGGCCGCTTCATCCGCAAGACCTCGATCGACGAACTGCCACAGCTCTTCAACGTCGTCTTCTACGGCAACCTGTCGCTGGTCGGCCCCAGGCCCCACGCCGCCCATGCCAAGGCCGCCGACAAGCTCTACGACGACGTGGTCGACGGCTATTTTGCGCGCCACAAGGTGAAGCCCGGCATCACCGGCTGGGCGCAGATCAACGGCTGGCGCGGCGAGACCGACACGCCGGAAAAGATCCAGCGCCGCGTCGAGCACGACCTCTACTACATCGAGAACTGGTCGGTGCTCTTCGACCTCTACATCCTCGCCAAGACGCCGCTGTCCCTCGCACGGCACCGCGAGAACGCGTTTTGACCCTCGCCATCCCCTCGCCCCGCGCCGGGGGGATCGCCCGCGACGGTAAAGAGCCGCTTCGCCGCGCCGCCCTCTGGCTCATGCTGGTGGGCGGCGCCTTCGTCTTCGCCGAGCCTTCTCCCTACGAGATCGGCGCGCTCATCGCCATCGGCGTCTTCGCGCTCACGGGCGGACTGAGACTGCGTGCGGTCCACGCGCCCCTCGTCCTCGTCCTCATCATCTATTGTCTCGGGCTGACGACCGCCGGCATCCCCGTCCTCGGGGCGACCAAGGTCGCGCCGTGGCTCGCGGTCTCCTGGTATCTTGCCCTCACCATGATCTTCTTCGCCGTGATCGCGGCGGAGGAGACCGACGCGCGCATGTCGATCATCATCCGGGCCTGGACGCTGGCCGCCCTGATTGCGGCGGTGGCGGGAATCGCCGGGTATTTCCGCCTGTTCCCCAAGGCCTTCGACCTGTTCACCCTCTATGGCCGCGCCAAGGGCACGTTCAACGATCCAAATGTATTCGGGCCCTTCCTCATTCTGCCGATGATCGTGGCCATGCAGGCCTTCTACCGCGGCCATGCCGGCGCGATGGTCCGGGCCGGCGGCGTCTTCGCTGTTCTGCTCGTCGGTTTGCTGCTGTCGTTTTCGCGCGGCGCCTGGGTCCATTTCGCGCTGTCAGCGGCGATCATGACCGGTCTGATGTTCGTCACCGCACGGTCGACGGCCGAGCGCATCCGCATTCTCGCGGTCGTCTGCGCCGGTCTCCTGCTGCTCGCGGCCCTCGTCGGCGTTCTTCTGTCCATCGACAAGGTGGCGGAGTTGATGAAGGAGCGGGCGAATTTCAACCAAAGCTACGATGCCGGCCCGATGGGCCGGTTCGGCCGCCATGCCTATGGCTGGCAGATGGCCCTGGACCGGCCGATGGGCATCGGACCTCTGCAGTTCACCCGCTTTTTCCCCGAAGACGCCCACAACGTCTATCTGAACTCCTTCATGGCGGGCGGCTGGACAGGCGGTATCGCCTATCACGTCCTCGTCGGGCTGACGCTCGCAGTGGGCCTTGCCGCATCGCTGATGCGCACGCACTGGCAGCCGATCACCATCGCCGTCTTCGCCACTTTCTGCGGCCTCGCTTTCGAGGGAAAGATCATCGATACCGACCACTGGCGACATTTCTGGGTGCTCGGCGGACTTCTCTGGGGACTGGCCATCCCC
>CAZEZD010000217.1:0-5302 GCA_964516115.1 uncultured Hyphomicrobiales bacterium | reverse complement strand
GACGGCGAGAAAGACATTCGAGCAGGGCGCGCTCGGCGACGATCTTCCGGTGGTCCTGGTTCCAGCGGCGGAACTCGCCGCCGGCATCGGCGTGCTGACGCTCTTCGTCCGTGCCGGCCTCGTCGCCTCCAATGGCGAGGCGCGCCGGCAGGTCCAGGGCGGTGGCCTGAAGCTCAACGACCAGACGGTGACGGATGCGCAGGCGACCGTCACCGCCGCGGCCCTGAAGGATGGCGTCGCCAAACTGTCCTTCGGTCGCAAGAAGCATGTGCTCGTGAAGGCAGGATGAGACGATGACGATGAAGTTCTTCTACGGCCCGAAGACCTGCGCGCTCGCCTCGCGCATCGCCCTCGAGGAGGCCGGAGCCGCCTACGAGCCGGTGAAGGTCGACTTCGCCAGCGGCGAGCAGACCAGGCCTTCCTATCTCGCCATCAACCCGAAGGGCCGCGTGCCGGCTCTCGTCACCGAGCGCGGTGTGTTGACCGAGAACGTCGCCATCCTCGCCTTCGTGGCCCAGAGCTATCCGGAGAAGAACCTCGCGCCGCTGGACGATCCCTTCGCCTTCGCCGAGATGCAGGCCTTCAACAGCTATCTCGCCTCGACCGTCCACGTGAACCATGCCCACAAGCATCGCGGCGCGCGCTGGGCGACGGAGGAGAGCTCCTTCCTCGACATGCGCCGCAAGGTGCCGGAGACCATGGCGGCGAGCTTCTCGCTGATCGAGAACGAGTTCTTCCGCGGTCCCTGGGTAATGGGCGAGGCCTATACGGTGGCCGATGCCTACCTCTTCGTGGTCTCGCGCTGGCTGGAGGGCGACGGCGTCGATGTGAACCGCTTTCCGAAGGTTGCCGACCACATGAGGCGCATGGCCGAGCGGCCGGCGGTCCAGGCGGCGCTGGCGGGGGAGTGATCCCTCAATAGTGGTAGCGGCACTGGGCGATCTCGAGCACCTCGCCGCGCACGCGGTAGACGAGACGGTGCTCCCGGTCGATCCGCCGCGACCACCAGCCCTGGAATTCGTTCTTCAGGGGCTCCGGCTTGCCGGTCCCCGTGAACGGCGTCCGGCGGCATTCCCGGATGAGGCCGTTCAGCTTCCTGAGGAGTTTGCGGTCCGACTCCTGCCAATACAGGTAGTCGTCCCAGGCCAGCGGATGGAAGACGATGGTCATTCCATGAGGTCGCGGACGACGCCCTTGCCGGCGTCGAGTTCGGCGATGGCCTCCAGAAGGCGCCGGCGGTTCTCCGGGCTCTTCGTCAGATAGGTCGTCTCCTCCATCGACGTGTAGTCCTCCAGCGAGATGAGCACCGCTGCTGGCTTGCCGCCCTCGCGGGTGATCAGCACCGGCGCATGGTCGGCCACCACCTGGTCGAGAGTGGCGGCGAGGGTCTTGCGGAGTTCGGTCGAGGTCTTGACGCGCATGCCGTCAATGTACGCCAAAACGTACCCAATCTCAACCGCGACGCGGCACCGCCCAGGGCCTGGCGCTCTTGTCGCGCGCGGTGAAGGCGGCGATGGCATCAGCCTCGGCGAGCGTCAGGTCGATGTCGTCCCAGCCGTTGAGAAGCTGGGTGCGCCACACGGGATCGATGGCGAAGGGCACCACGAGATTGCCGCAGGCGATGGTCTGCGCCGCGAGATCGACGGCGGCGGGGAGGGGGCCGCTCGCCAGAAGCGCTTCCGCGTCGGCCTCGTCGACGGTCGCCGGCAGCACGCCGTTCTTCACGCAGTTGGAGGCGAAGATGTCGCCGAAGCTCGGGGCGATCACCACCCGGAAGCCGAAATCGGCAAGGGCATAGACCGCCGCCTCGCGCGAGGAGCCGCAGCCGAAATTGCGGCGGGCGACGAGGATGGTCTGGCCCGCCTCCGGAGCAGGAGCGGTGCCCGCTGCCATGAGGTCATGCAGCAGAAAGCGGCCATAGCCCTCCGGCTTGCGCGGCTCCTTCATGAAACGGGCCGGAATGAGCTGGTCCGTGTCGACATTGGCGACGGCCAGCCGCAGCATCGCCGATGTCTCGTTGGTGAACGGCCTCATGCGAAATGCCTCACATCGGTGAGCCGGCCGGTGACGGCGGCGGCGGCGACCATCGCCGGCGACATGAGATGGGTGCGCGCCCCCGGGCCCTGCCGGCCCTTGAAGTTGCGGTTTGTCGTCGAGGCGCATCGTTCGCCGGACTTGACGATGTCGCCGTTCATGCCGACGCACATGGAACAGCCGCTCTCGACCCATTCGAGGCCGGCCTCGGTGAAGATGTGTGCGAGGCCCTCCTCCTCGGCCTGCCGCTTGACGAGGGAGGAGCCGGGCGACACGAGGCCCGGCACGACCGCCTTCCGCCCGGCGAGAATGCTCGCGGCCGCGCGCAGGTCCTCGATGCGCGCATTGGTGCAGGAGCCGATGAAGACGCGGTCGATGGTCACCGAGCGGAGCTCCTGGCCCGGCGTCAGCGCCATGTAGTCGAGCGCGTCGCGGGCGGCCTCGGCTTTGACCGGATCGGCCATGGAGGCGGGATCGGGGACCTGCGCAACAATGGGAAGGGCCTGTTCCGGGCTGGTGCCCCAGGTCACCGTCGGGGCGATCGCAGCAGCATCCAGTGATACTTCACGGTCGAAGACGGCGTCGGGTTCGCTCGCAAGCCCGGCCCAATCGGCCAGCGCGCGCTCCCAGAGGTCGCCGGTGGGCGCGAAGGGACGACCCTTCAGATAGGCGAAGGTGACGGCGTCGGGCGCCACCATGCCGCAGCGCCCGCCCGCCTCGATGGACATGTTGCAGAGGGTCATGCGGCCCTCCATCGAGAGGGCGCGGATGGCGTCGCCGGCAAATTCAATAGCATGGCCCGCCGCGCCGTCGGCACCCATGGTGGCGATGACGGTCAGCATGATGTCCTTTGCCGTGATCCCCTCGGCTGTCCGGCCGTCGACGGTGATCCGCATCCGCTTAGGCTTCTTCTGCCAGAGCGTCTGCGTCGCCAGAACATGCGCGACCTCCGAGGCCCCGATGCCGAAGGCATAGGCCCCGAAGGCGCCGTGGGTCGAGGTGTGGCTGTCGCCGCAGACGACGGTGAGCCCCGGCAGGGTCAGGCCCTGCTCCGTGCCGGTCACATGGACGATGCCCTGGCGCGGATCGTCGAGGCCGAACAGCGTGATGCCATGGGCGGCGGTGTTGCCGCTCAACTGATCGACCATGCGGGCCACCGAGGTGTCCACGATCGGCCCGCCGCGCCCGCGCGTCGGGACATAGTGGTCGGCGACGCCAAAGGTCAGGTCGGGACGCGCCACGGTGGCGCCACGTGCGGCAATTTGCCCGAAGGCGTGGTGCGAGCCCTCATGGACGAAATGCCGGTCGATCCACAACAGTGACAAGCCGTCGTCGCGGCGCGTGATCACGTGCAGATCCCAGAGTTTGTCGAACAGGGTCGCGACGCGAGGCACATTCATCTCCGGGTCGGCGCTTGACGGCAGAACATTGTATCATAGGATAGACAAATCCTGAAAATTCGCTATCCCTAGTCACCGAACAGGCCGGCAGACAAATGCAGATCGCCACGCTGCCGAACAAGGGTCCCGGGCCGCAAGGCCCCGGTGTGGCTCCCGGCCTGCGAGGGAGCGACACCATGGCTGAAGCCATCGAGACATCGAAGACGCGGCGGGTCTATCTCACGCTTCGCGACCGGATTTCCTCCGGTGAACTCATGCCGGGCACGCGCCTGCCTTCCGAACCCGATCTCGCCGACCTGCACGACGTCTCTCGCGTCACGATCCGCCGCGCGCTTGCCGAGCTCGAGCGTGAGGGGCTGATCTCCCGCCGGCCCGGGGCAGGGACATTCATCACCGCCCGGACCATCAAGCGGCCGATCGTCGCAGATCTGTCGAATGCGCTCGCCCACCTCGTCGAGATGGGGCGCTCCACCGACGTCCGGCTGCTGCAGTTCGGCTATGTCGATGCCACGCCCGAGGTGGCCGAGGCGCTGAAGCTCGATACCGGCGAGAAGGTCCAGCGCTCGGTGCGCGTCCGCATCATCGACGGCGAACCCTTCTCCTACCTGGTCACCCATGTCCCCCAGCGGATCGGCGCGACCTATTCGGAGGCCGAACTCGGCGCCAAGCCGCTGCTCACCCTCATCGAGCGGTCCGGGGTCAAGGTCGACCGCGCGACGCAGACCATCACCGCGGCGCTGGCGGGACCCGACGTCGCGGAGGCGCTCGGCATCGACATCGGCGCCCCCGTCCTGTCCCTGACGCGCGTCGTCTCCGACGTGAAGCGGCGCGGCATCGAGCATCTGGCGGCTTTCTACCGGCCGGATCGCTATTCGTTCCAGATGGATCTCATCCGCATCGATTCAGGCGGGGATCGCCTGTGGTCGCCGGTGGAGCGCCTGCGCATGGGGGTCGGCCTGAACGGGGCCGCCACCAACGACTGACGAAAAGACTGCATACGAGCCGGTGGACCGAAACCGGCCGCCCTTCAGAGTGTAACGGACGGAGATCATCGACCATGACCGCCAGCAACGGCACGACGCGACGCAATCTTCTCACCACCGGCGCCGCCGGTGCCCTGGTCCTCTCGGCGCCCGGCCTCGTCCGGGCGCAGGCTGCCCCCGTCAAGCTCGGCATTTTGCAGCCGGTGACGGGCGCCCTGGCGCAGGATGGCGAATACGGCCGCATCGGCGCGCAACTCGCCATCGACGACATCAACGCGGCCGGCGGCATCAAGTCGCTCGGCGGGGCGAAGATCGAGATGGTCTTCGGCGATGCACGCTCCAACCCGGAGGCAGGCACGCAGGAGGTGGAGAAGATGCACGCCGAGGGCGTCTCGGCCATTGTCGGCGGCTTCGCCTCGCCGATCTGCCTTGCCGCCTCGCAGGCCGCCTCGCGTTACGACATCCCCTATGCCGTGGATGTCGGCGTCTCCGACCAGATCGTCTCGCGCGGCCTGAAGAACACCTTCCGCTTCGGTCCCGGCTTCGGCGCCGTCACCCGCGCCGCCATCGACAACCTCGTCAAGCTGAACGATGCGGCCGGCAAGCCGGCGAGGACCGTGGTGCTGGTGCATGAGGACGGCCTGTTCGGCACCGGCCTCGCCAAACTGATGAACGAGCGTCTCTCGGCCCTCGGCTTCCAGATCCTCGAAACGATCCCGCATCCGACGCCGGCCCGCGACATGTCGAACGTCGCGCTCCGCATCCGCGCGCTCAATCCGGATCTGGTCATCCCCTCGAGCTACTATGGCGAGTTCGTGCTGCTGGCCCGCACCATGCAGCAGCAGCGCATCCGGCCGAAGGGAATCTATGCGGTGCTGAACGGGG
>CAZEZD010000216.1:3173-5341 GCA_964516115.1 uncultured Hyphomicrobiales bacterium | reverse complement strand
GCTGATGCCGGCGACGAGCTCGGGCGAACCCTCATAGCCGCCCGGATGGCGTTCGTACTTCGTACCGACGCCGCCGACAGGGTCGCCGCGCAGCGCCACGATGTGGCGCACGCCTGCCGTCCAGTAGTCGCGGATGACCTCGTTGACCTGCTCCTTGGTGGCGGCGACGCAGGTGAGATGCGCCGCAGGCTTCAGGGCGGTCTCCTTGATGATGCGGGCGACCGTGGCATGGGTGCGCTCACGGGTCGAGCCGCCGGCGCCGTATGTCACCGAGACAAAGGAGGGCTCCAGCGGCGCGAGGCGCTCGATGGATTCCCACAACGTCGCCTCCATCTCGTCGGTCTTCGGCGGGAAGAATTCGAACGAGACCTTGAGGCGCGAACGCGACACGTAGCGGCTGGGCTTGTAGGCGGAGGACATCAGGCGACCTCGATGGCTTCTGCCGCCGGCAGGGCCGGGGCGTCGGTGATGATGCGCGGGTCGCGGCCGACCCAGATGGAAACGGTGAGCTTGTCGCTGCCGGCAGCGTCGGGCGCGAGGTTCTGGAAGCGGACGGGGGTCAGCCCGGCGGCGACCATCCACCCCTCGACGATGTCGCGCGAGAAGCCGAGACGGCGGTGGGCCTGCGCCTCGCGCAGGAATTCCTGCTCGTGCGGCGCGAAGTCGACGACGACCAGCCGGCCACCGGGACGCAGCACCCTTGCGGCCTCGCGGATGGCGCGGGCGCCGTCGTCGAGAAAATGCAGGACCTGGTGGATGATCACGGCGTCATAGGCATCGCGCGGCAGAGCCAGCGAGTAGATGTCGCCGGTGCGCACCGAACAGTGGCGGATGCCGGCGCGATCGAGGGCGGCGCGGGCCAGCGTCAGCATCTCGGGGCTGGCGTCGATGCCGAGGCCGCGGTCGATCTCGGGGGCAAAGAGCTCCAGCATGCGCCCCGTGCCGGTGCCAAGGTCGAGCAGCGACCGCAGCGGCGCGCCGGACAGCGCATCCCGGACAGCCTTCTCCACCCGCTCCTCGGGAACGTGGAGGGCGCGCAGGCGGTCCCAGTCGGCGGCGTGGCGGCGGAAGAAGGCCTGCGCTTCCGCCGAGCGCTTGGCGCGCACCTCGGCGAGCCGCTCGCGGTCGCTGGCGAGGATGGCGTCGGTCGGGTCGACGAGCGCCACGAGAGCCCCGACCGTGCGGGATCCGGCGCCCTCCCCGGCGGCCCGGAAAAAGGCCCAGGAGCCCTCCTTGACCCGCTCGACGAGGCCGGCCTCCAGCAGCAGTTTCAGGTGGCGGGAGATTCGCGGCTGCGATTGGCCGAGAATATCGACCATGTCGGTGACGGTCAGTTCGGCCTCGGCCAGCAGCGCCAGCAGACGCAGGCGCGTCGGCTCCCCGACGGCGCGCAGCACAGCGACCGCGTCGTCGAAGGCATAGGCCGCCAGAGGCGTCCTCGAAGGTTTGGCGAAGGAGATCGTCACAGGCCCCACTCACATATAAAGATATCTTTATGCCCGTTCGGCGCCCAAGGCAAGGGGCAGGTTCTGACTCTGACGAGAAGACCATATGTTCTCTTTTTGTTCTTGACCGTAACGCTCCCTTGAGCTATTTTGCCTAGCATGCCGCGTTCCCTCGCCACCAAGCCCATCGACGATCTCGCCGACCGGCTGAACGCCGGCGGACTGGAGGCGGCCGCGGCGCGAATCTTCGGCACACGGACGGCCCGGGCGCTGGACTTTTCCTCCGGTCCCGGCGTGGGGGACGAGCGGCGGCGCGGCCGCGGCACGCTCTCCAACGCCTCGGGCCGGTACGAGACCGAGATCCGCGAGGCGGTCGATGACGGCTGGGGCTCGCTGGAGGACCTGCCGCCGCTCGCCACCACGGTGACGGAGGAAAAGGCCAAGCGGATCATTACCCGCAACGACTCGCCGGATCTCTCCTTCGATCGCTCCATCAACCCCTATCGTGGCTGCGAGCACGGCTGTGTCTAGTACGACACATCCATGAATAATAACGTACAAAGGTTTCGTATTTGCTAGTCTTGATGCTAGCACAATTAGAATAGGGCAATAAAAAGATTTAAGAATCCAATAAATTTACTTGATACTTTCTTCTAGCAAACCTTAGATGAACCGATTAAATCTTAAATGTTTAATTGGATTTCCATTAAATCTTTTTTGCAA
>CAZEZD010000216.1:0-3163 GCA_964516115.1 uncultured Hyphomicrobiales bacterium | reverse complement strand
CCCCCTATCGTGGCTGCGAGCACGGTTGCGCCTACTGCTTCGCCCGCCCGACCCACGCCTATATGGGCCTCTCGCCCGGCCTCGACTTCGAGACGCGCCTGTTCGCCAAGCCCAATGCGCCGGAGCTGCTCGAAAAGGAACTCGCGGCGCCCGGCTACCAGCCGCGCACCATCGCGCTCGGCACCAATACCGACCCCTACCAGCCGATCGAGAAGCAGTGGATGCTGACGCGGCGCATCCTGGAGGTGCTGGAGGCGGCGAACCATCCCGTCGGCATCGTCACCAAGAACCACTTGGTCACCCGCGACATCGACATCCTCTCCCGCATGGCGGCGAAAGGCCTCGCCAAGGTGGCGCTGTCGGTGACCACCCTCGACCGCAAGCTGGCGCGGTCGCTCGAGCCGCGCGCCTCCACCCCGACGAAGCGGCTTGAGGCGATCCGGCTCCTCTCGGCAGCCGGCATTCCAGCCGTCGTTCTGGTGGCCCCGATCATCCCCGCGGTGAACGATGCCGAGATCGAACGCATCCTCGACGCGGCCTGGCACATGGGGGCGCGGGAGGCGGGCTATGTGCTGCTCCGGCTGCCGCACGAGATCCGCGACCTGTTCCGCGAATGGCTGGTGGCGAACCGGCCGGATGCCGCCCGGCACGTCCTCTCGCTCGTCCAGCAGACCCGCGGCGGCAAGGACTATGACGCGACCTTCCACCTCAGGCAGAAGGGCACCGGCCCCTTCGCCTGGATGATCGGCCGCCGGTTCGAGGTGGCGCGCGAACGCCTCGGCTTCAACAAGCGGACGCTGCGACTGGAGACGCGGCTCTTCATCCCGCCGGCCCGCAAGGGCGCCTCCGCCGCCGAGCAGCTGAGCCTGTTCTAGGAAACGGCATCTTGGGTGGCGGCCGCGGGCCACCCTCACAGGAGATCCCATGACCGCGACCCACCCTGCCGCCATTGTCCTCGTCACGCTCGGCGTCGCCGACCTTCCCCGCGCCACCCGGTTCTATCAGGCGCTCGGCTTCGCCCTGTCGCGCTCGCAGAGCCAGACAAGCGTCAGCTTCTTCCGCGCCGGCGGCGTGGTGCTCGCCCTCTTCGGCCGGGCGGCGCTGGCTGAGGATGCCCAACTCGGCGACACACCGCGGGGGCCGTTCGGCGGCATCACGCTCGCCCGCAACCTTCCGTCGAAGGCGGCCGTCGACACCGCCTTCGCCGACGCGCTCGCGGCCGGCGCCACGGCACTCAAGCCTCCACAGGATGTCTTCTGGGGCGGCTATTCCGGCTATGTCGCCGACCCCGACGGCCACCCCATCGAACTGGCCTGGAACCCCTTCTTCCCGCTGCGCGAGGATGGATCGATCGACCTGCCGATGTAGATGGCCCCGACAGCGGGCGGGGGTCTCGGCCCGGCCGTGGTCCGGGCGGGCCGCGGTCACGGGTGGCGAAGGGGTGGGGAGCGGAAGTCGCGGGGGCGGCGCCACGGCGCCCGCCTTGAATCGGCACATGAAGGCGTTGAATCGGATTGTCGACCGGCGGAATCAGGCCCTAAGCCGTCAAGCACAAGTCACTGATCCTGCTCGCCATTTCATCCCTCACCTGAATCGGAACAAAAGGCCCGCCACCTGCCATCCCGATACCATCCCTTGCCCGTGCAGCGCGTTTCGGCGAGACAGCGGCATGGCCCAGCCGATTCCCACCTTCGCCGTCGAGGCGCGCGCCATCGCGCAGGGTTTCACCCCGGTCGCCGGGGTCGACGAGGCCGGGCGCGGGCCGCTCGCCGGCCCGGTCGTCGCCGCCGCGGTCATCCTCGACCCAAGGGCGATTCCCGCGGGCCTCGCCGATTCCAAGATGCTGGACGAGGCCAACCGCGAGTCTCTCTACGATGCTATCTCGGCGAGTGCCCTCGCCTGCGCCATCGCCTCCGCCTCAGCCATCCGGATCGACGCGACGGACATCCGCAAGGCGACGCTGCACGCCATGTCGAGGGCGGTCGCAGCCCTCTCTCTTCCCGCCCGCCATGTACTCGTCGACGGGCGCGACGTGCCGCCCCTGCCGCTTGGCATCACCGGCGAGGCCATCGTCGACGGCGACGCGCTGGTGCTCTCGATCGCCGCCGCCTCGATCCTCGCCAAGGTCCATCGCGACCGGCTGATGCGCCATGTCGATCTCGCCCATCCGGGCTACGGCTTTGCGATCCACAAGGGTTACGGGACGAAGGCGCACCGCGAGGCCATTGCCACGCGGGGCCCCTGCGTCATCCACCGCATGACCTTCGGCTCGCTCAAGGGCGCGCGGGAGAAATAGGGGGGGCGGTGGGAGACCCCCCTCCCTGCATGACGCAGGTGCGTCCTTCGAGGCTCGCTGACGCTTGCACCTCAGGATGACGACGGTGGCGATCGGTATCACGCATTTCGAACGCGGCGCCGTCACTCCAACCAGCGCCCGTCTTGCAAGTCTCATCCCACCTCATCCTGAGGTGCGAGCCCCCGGCGATGCGCCAGCATCGTCCGGAGGCGAGCCTCGAAGGACGCACTTGCGTGTTGCAAACTGCACCCTTTCTCTCACATTTCCAGCGTCTTCCTGATCGTCAGCATGTCGCGCCAGGCGTGCCGCTTGGCGATGGGGCTGCGCAGCAGATAGGCCGGGTGCAGGGTGGCGATGGCCTGGATCGTGCGCCCGCCGGTCTCGAAGCCCACCAGCCGGCCGCGCGCCTTCATGATGCCCTTGAGGCCGAGCAGCGTCTCGGTCGATGGCGCGCCGACGCAGACCAGCAGATCGGGCGCCTTCAGCTCGATCTGCCGCCGGATGAAGGGCTCGCAGATGGCGATCTCCTGCGGCGTCGGCGTGCGGTTGCCCGGCGGCCGCCACGGCAGAATGTTGGCGATATAGGCATTGGTCTTCCGGTCGAGGCCGACCGCGGCCAGCATCCGGTCGAGCAGTTGCCCGGACCGGCCGACGAAGGGCTTGCCCTCGAGGTCCTCCTCGCGTCCCGGCGCCTCGCCGACGAACATCACCCGGGCGTCGCGCGCGCCGTCCTCGAACACGGTGCGCGAGGCGGTGGCCTTCAGCGCGCAGCCCTCGAAGCTCTCCACGATGGCGCGCAACGCGTCGAGGCTCGCGGCGGAGCGGGCCGCCTCGCGGGCCGCCGCCACGGCCGACTCCGGGGCCGGC
>CAZEZD010000215.1:0-5361 GCA_964516115.1 uncultured Hyphomicrobiales bacterium | reverse complement strand
CGCATTTGAAGCCCATGGGAGGTCCGATCTGAAGCTGTGGCGCCTTGTCGAATGCAAGGCGGGGGGTGTCAAGGGCGGGGTCAGGGTTTCGGCGCGTCCTTCGCCTCGCCGGGACGCTTCACCTCGCCCCAGCCGCGGCCCTCCATGGCGAGGTGGATGCGGTTCTGGAAGGCGGCGTCGTCGCCGGCGGCAAGCAGTTCGGCCTGGTCGGCGCATGCGTCGCACAGATCCTCGACCCAGGGCATCTCCGCCTTGGCGAAGTCGTTGAGCACGTAGGCATGGACCAGCGCCTTGTCGCCGGGATGGCCGATGCCCATCCGCACGCGGCGATAATCATTGCCGCACTGGGCTGTGATGGAGCGCAGGCCGTTGTGGCCGGCATTGCCGCCGCCGGTCTTCACGCGCAGCTTGGCAGGCGGCAGGTCGAGTTCGTCGTGGAACACCACGACCTTGTCGAGCGGGATCTTGAAGAAGCGCATGGCCTCCCCGACGGCGCGTCCGCTCTCGTTCATGAAGGTGCCGGGCATCAGCAGAAGCACCTTCTCGCTGCCGATGGCGCCTTCCGCGCACAGTCCCTGGAAGCGCTGGCGCCAGGGCGCAAAGCGGTGGCGGCGATGGATTGCCGCGGCCGCCATGAAGCCGATGTTATGCCGGTTGTTCTGGTATTTCGCCCCGGGATTGCCGAGGCCCGCCATCAGGATCATGGGCCGGGATCCGCCATGTGCCGCGCAAGGGCTTCAAACGACAAGGGGCGCCCCGCTTGAGGGCGCCCCGATGCGGGAAGGCTGCGGGGCGCAAGGACCCCGAAGGCTCACTTCTTGGCGGCAGGGGCCGCGGCGGGAGCCGCCTCGGCGGTCGGCTCGTCCTCGGCTACCGTCGGAGCGACGATCGACAGGATCGTGACGTTCTCCTTGGAGGCGGGGCGCGCACCAGCCGGCAGCTTGATGTCCTCGATGTGGACCGACGAGCCGATCGCCAGCTCCGAGATGTCGATGTCGATGCTCTCCGGAATGCTGTCCGCGTTGCAGAGCAGGGTCAGCGCGTGGAGAACGAGGTTCACCGAACCGCCCAGCTTCACGCCCGGCGACGTCTCGGCGCCCTTCACGTGGATCGGGATGTCGACGCTGATCTCGGCACCCGCGCCAAGGCGCAGGAAGTCGACGTGGAGCGGGGTGTCCCGCACCGGATCGAGCTGGTAGTCGCGCGGAATCACGCGGTGCTTCTGGCCCTCGACCTCGAGGTCGAAGACGGTCGACTTGAAGTGTCCGGCGTAAATGCGCAGGTAAAGGGTCTTGTAGTCGAGCGAAATCAGCACGGGGGGCTTCTTGTCCCCGTAGATGACGCCGGGCACGCGGCCCAGACGACGTTCGGCGCGTGCGGCCCCCTTGCCGCCCTTCGCGCGGACCGTCGCCGACAACGTTTCGTTGGCAGCCATGGTCGTGTTCTCCAAAAGAAAGACCCGTGGCGGGAGCCTCCAGGGGTGCGGAGAATGCCACGGGACGCGCGGCCTATAGCGGAAAAGGGGGGGAGGGGCAAGCGGGAGAGCCCGCGCCTCATCCGGCAGGGACCACCTGGTAGAGGTCGAAGGCGATCTGCCAGCCCGCCGGCGTGTTCTTCAGGTGCAGGAGGGCACGGACGCGGCGGCGGACCGGATCACGGCCCGGCGGGTGATCTCGGCGTTCCAGATCCAGAGGATCACCGCATGGGCCGCGTCGCCGTCGGCGCGGGTCTCGGCCGGAGTCATCCGCACCGTGCCGGAGGCGAAGTTGCGGGCATAGACGGCGCGGATCTGGTCCCGGCCCGCGGCGATGGGGCCTTCGGGCATCAGCAGCAGGGCCCGCTCGCCATAGAGGGCGGCGACGCTGTCGGCGTCGCGCGCCTCCATGGCGGCGTGGAAGCGACGGACGAAATCCTCGATGCCCGGAGGGGCGCCCTGCGCCTCAACCGGGCCGGCGGCTGCGGCCATCATGGCCATGCCGGCGGCGAGAGGGGCCAAACCGCGTCTGGACGTCGATCCTGCAATGTCCATGATGGTGTCTCCCGCAACACGGTGGCCCGTCCCGCGGCGTCGACCGGACAAAGCCAGCCGCGAGACTGATGCCGGACAAGATCCGGCTATTGTGAACCCGCAGGATGGGGGTGTCATGTTTCGGATCGGCGCCGGCCCCCGCGACCGGCGATGACGAAGGAGAACAGGATGCGTGTGGCAGTTCCCCTTGCTCTGGCCCTGCTGTGGTCGCCAGCCGCCGGGGCCGGTCCCGTGTTCGAGCGGCTCTCGGGTGCGGCGCTAGGCGACGATCCGTGCTTTGCGCGCGACTATGACGTCGCCCATCTGCGCCGGAACCCGCGCCAGAAGGTCACCCATTTCCACCTCGTGCGGGAGCGGGTGGACGTGGCGGACGAGAACGGACCGCAGCGCTTCACTGTCCGTCTCGGCTTCCGCCTGCGCAACGACCGGGATGTCTATGCGACCAATGCCGTCTGCACCCCGGCGGGGGATGCGGCGGACTGCGCGGGCGAGGGGGACACCGGCGCCTTCCGCATCACGCTCGCGGGGGATGCGCTCCGGCTCGCGGTGGCGCGGCTCGAGGTTGAGGGCAGCCGCGGCTCCAGCCCGGATCTGGCGCGGAGCGATGATCGCGTGTTCCTTCTGCAGCCCGGCCGGGCCGCGGCCTGTGCAGCGCCCTGATCCGGCCTATTCGTCGCGGCCGAGGAGGCCGTCCAGCGCCGCCCGGAGGTTCTCCCGCGACAGCGGGCGATAGGTGAAGACGACCTTGCTCTTTCCGGCCGGCACCTCGACGCCGCGGAACAGCACGTCGGAGCGCAGCATGGGTTTGCGCACGCCGTCGACCTCGACTTCCCATCCCGGGTACCAGGGTTCGTGCAGCGTGAGGACGGTCGAGGTGCGTGCATCCACCGCGATCTCGACGCGGTCCGGTCGCCAGGCGGTGATTTCTGCCTTGCCGGGCGAGCGCACCAGCGCCTGCATGACCGGCGTCAGGACGGCGGGCGATGAGGGCTTTTCGCCCGCTCCGGCGCCCGCCGGCAGTTGGGTCGCCGGACGTTGGGGCGGGGTCGCCCGCGAATAGGACGGGCTGAGGTCGTCATCGTCGTCGATCATGACTTCCGAGGTGCCGTCGAGGCGCGGGAAGTTGCCAGCGTCGACGAAGGCGTCGGCATCTGCGACGCGGACGACGCTGGCCAGCGCGACGCGCGGGGCGGGATCGGGCAGGCGGTAGATCCAGGCCGTGGGTCCGGCCATGATCGTCTCGACCGTCGACCATTGCGCCAGATGCGGCATCAGTTCGATCGGCCGGTCGAGAACGATGTATTCGAGGCCGAGGAGCTTGCCGAGATCGCAGCTATAGCCTGGGAACGAGGACGGGAACCGCCGGTGGAAGACGGTGTAGGGGCTCTCGCCGGGCTGCACGAGCCGGTCATAGGCGCCGATGCGCAGCGGGTTGTAGCCGTTGGTCGCCTCGAGGCCATAGACCATGGCGGCATTCTGCCAGGGGCCGCCGAGGCCGACGATCTCAACGCGCGGACGCACTGCGCCGATGCCGCGCCGCTTCATCTCGCGCGTCAGGGTGGCGATGATGCTGGCGTCGCGTCCGGAGGGCTTCTCAAGGAAGGCGTAGTAGGCGCGCGGCTCGGCATTCATCGAGGAGCCGGCATTGAGGGCGACGAGTTCGCCGGCCGTGAAAGCGACCGCGATGCTCGCCGCGGCGAGCCTCAGGCGCGGCGTCTTCGGCCAGGCGAGCAACAGGGCCAGCGCGACATAGATCGGCACGACCTTGGCGATGGCGAGGGCGGAGTCCCAGCTCTTACCAAGGATGGACGAGAAGCTGATCGCCCAGGCGAAGACGGCGACGATCATCAGCATCAGCGGAATAGCGATCGCCCAGTGGATGCGGGGCAGCCCCTTCCTGACATAGTCCGTCAGGAGATGGCCGCTGAGATAGGCGAGGGCCAGGACCACGATGAACAGGCCGCCGACTGGACGGCGGAACTGCGAGACCCCAGGCGCATATTTGAACAGAAGCGGGAACAGCGGCGTGTAGCGGCCGAGCGCATAGCACAGCGCGATGAACGCGATGGCGGCGAAGACGCGGCGGCCTGAGGCGACGATGCGCCCGCCGGCGAGACCATGCCACAGGACGATGAGGGCGGTCAGCGAGCCTGCGAAGAGGTAGTTGAAGGCGCGGTCGGTGCTGTCGAGACCCGGACGGGTGCCGTGACCCGGCCCCCAGTCGCCGCGCGAACTCGGCTGCAGCGAGCCCAGCACGTCCGGCGCGATGAAGTTGGCGAAGTTGACCGGATACCAGGACGAGGTCAGCGCATATTCGAGGTCGATGTGCGGGCGGTTGGAGAAGGCGGCGAACTGCGCGGTCAGCAGCAGCGGGACCGCCATCAGCGCGGCGCCGAGCAGCGCCATCAGGATGAGGATGTGCAGGCGGCTGGCGAGGAAGCGCAGCGGCTGCGGCTGGACGACGATCTGGCGGACCGCCATCACAGCGAGGATCGCGCAGAGCAGCATCGGCGTCTGCGTCCGGCCGAGCGCGATGATCACCGCCGTCAGGGTGAAGCCGATGGCGGCGAGGATCGAGCGCCGGTCGAGCGCCACCTCGAGCAGCAGCAAGGCCAGCGGGAACAGTCCGAAGGCCGTGATGATGCCGACATGGTTCATGCGACCGGCGACGACGCCGCCCAGCATGAAGATGCTGGCGGCGAGAACGGAAGCGGCGGCCGGCCAGCCGAGCCGGTGGCCGTGGACGGCGAGCGCAAGTCCGCCGACGAGCAGGTGGGCATAGACGAGGAAGTCGAAGGCGAACATCGTCGGTTCGGCGTCGAACCAGGCCCAGATCAGGAAGGGCGGCGAGAAGATCAGCGACTGCGGGTCGGCGATGCTGGGATGGCCCGCGTAATGGTAGGGGTTCCAGAACGGCGTGGAACTGGAGTGGAGGGACGAGGCGAGGAACCGGAAGAAGGCGTAGAACTGATTCTTGGAATCCCAGGGAACGACAAGGTCGTTCAGCCACCATTGCATCCAGGCCGCCGTCCAGACAGCGGTGACCGCAGCAAGCGCCACGATGAGGCTCGCACGGCGCGAGGCCTGGAGCGAGTGAAGCGTGGATGAGAGACGCGACCAGGGCACACTGGGGGAGTGCGCGCCCGAACCGGTGGCACGAACCGACATTTCCGACGACACTGCAGAACCCCCCGGACCGCTTGCGGCCACGCGAATCACTGAAACGTGATCGATCGCGAGATTCAAGTGATTTGTTCTCGCTTCTCCCTCTTTTGCTCACATCCGACATTTACGGCACATGAACGGCGCCGGCTTGCTGCGAGCGGCTCCGG
>CAZEZD010000214.1:0-5383 GCA_964516115.1 uncultured Hyphomicrobiales bacterium | reverse complement strand
AGACGCCGCCCTTGCGGGGCGTCTGCTGGGCGAAGGCCTTGAACGGATCGACGACGTTGGCGGCGATGGCGGCCGAGGTCATCAGGGCTGCGCGGCGGGTAAAGTTCATGAAAGCCTCCTGGCGGCGGGCACACTCGAATTCAACGATGGGCGAATGGGAAATTCCCGTCAATCGCCCCACTGCTTAGGAATTGTCGGTGCCGCTCAATGCGGCACGAAGCTCACGATGACGCCATTGGCGAGCCTGGCGGGCACGCTGACCGTCTCCTCGCCATGGGCGATACCACCCGAGGCCGCCTTCGCCTTGGCAAGGTCGTCGGTGGCGATGACGAGGGCAACCGCGCCCTCGGACGCAGCGCCTTCCCGGACGGCGGCCGGATAGAGCGCCTCGAAGGTCTTCGCGTCGTAGAAGCGGAAGTCGGCGCGCTTGCCGCCCGAGGGCACGCGCCAGCCGTCGGGCGTCTCGGTCGCCGGCTCGTCGATGAGCCCTGCCATCTTCTGCGCGGCGGCCTTCGGATCGGCGGAGAGCACCTCAATGCGGGCGATGCGCTTCGCACCGTTCGCATGGGTCATGATCTCGGGAATCCAGACCGTGTCGCGGGTCAGATGCTGACAGGCGAAGATGCGCATGCCGCCCGGATTCTGGTCGAGCGGCCAGCGGAACACGTTGAACTTGGCCTCGCCCGTGCCGCCGCCCGGCAGGTCGACCGGCCGGCCGAAGTGGACGGGGCCGAGCGGCTCGAGGCCGCGCGCCTTCAGTTCCGCCGCGCCGGCGGCGGCGTCATCGGTGGTGAAGGCGGTGCGCTCGATGCCCTCGCGCCGGCTGAGAAAGTCGCGCGTCGGCTTGTTCTGGTCGGTCTCGGTGAGGACGCCCAGCAGCTCCAGATAGTCCTCGCCGAACATGGTGGTGTAGTTGCCGGTGCCGAGATGCGGCGAATGGGTGCCGCGCGGCGACATGGTGAAGCCTATGCGCTCCCAGCCCTTCGCCGCTGCGTCGAGATCGCGCACCGTGACCACGACATGGTCTGCGCCGAGAATGTGCTTGAGCGGCATGGCAGCGGCCCTCCCTGATCAAATGTGGCGCGCAGTTCAGCCTAATGCGACGGCAGAGGCAACGCGGCGAGGCCAGCAGAAACGCCGCACCTCGGCTGCTCACACTTCATAGCTACCATAGCACAAAATTCTATCAAATGACATTCTTGATAAGACACACGGTATTATTCTTCTGCTATTCGCAATACAAACAGATTATTATTCTATATCCTGGAGTCGCCGAAGCCCATTCCACCGTCCGGGCGGCCCCCTCCTCCACCGCCGCCGGCACCCGGCCCTTGCCGCTGCTCCGGCATATCGCTTTCATGGATCATGCCACATTCCGCGGAGATTGCTTCATGTCGTCGACATCATCGGCCCCCTGGCCGCCTTCGCTCTGGGCCGCGACCGCGCCTGCAGGTCCCGCGCTTTCGCCGCTGACGGGTGACGAGACCGCCGATGTGGTCGTCATCGGCGCCGGCTTCACGGGATTGTCGACGGCCATCCACCTGCGCGAGATGGGCGTCGGCGTCACGGTCGTGGAGGCGGTGGAGCCCGGCTGGGGCGCGTCTGGACGCAACAACGGACAGGTGATCCCGACGCTGGCCGGTCACGATCCCTCCGGTATGGCGGCGCGGCACGGCGACGCAGGAGAACGCTTCAACGCCGTGCTGCGCGACAGCGCGCAATATCTCTTCGACATCGTGCGCAAGCACGACATTCCGGCCGAGGCCGAACAGGCCGGCTGGGTGCAGCCGGTCCACTCGCCGGGCCGCTTCAAGATCGCGGAGAAGCGGGTCAGGGAGTGGTCGGCGCTCGGCGCGCCGGTGGAACTGCTCGACCGCGAGGCCATGGCCCGCATGCTCGGATCGGAGGCCTGGTTCGGCGGATTCTGGAATCGGACGGGCGGCCATATCAATCCGCTCGGCCTCGCCCGTGGCCTCGCCGAGGTCGCCATCAAGCTCGGCGCCGTCATCCGCTCGCGCTCGCCGGTCCAGTCCTATGCGCGCGTCGGCGATGCCTGGGTGGTCAAGACGGACAAGGGCTCGGTGACGGCGAAGGCGCTGGTGCTGGCCACCAATGCCTACACGGGCGAGTTCAGCGACACGCTCAACCCCGCCATCGCCCGCGAGGTCATTCCCGTCCTGTCATGGCAGATGGCGACGAAGCCGATCAGCGACAACATCGCCAAGACCATCATCCCCGACCGGCAGGCCATGTCGGACACCCACCGCGAGCTCTATTTCTGCCGATGGGATGCGCGCAACCGGCTGGTGACGGGCGGCGCGGCGATCTTTCCCGGTGCCGCCGGCGACAACCTGAAGCCCTATCTCGCGGATCGGCTGAAAAAGCTCTGGCCGCAGATCGGCGACGTCGAATTCGACTATGTCTGGTCGGGCTATGTCGGCATGACGCCGGACAACCTTCTGAAACCCCAGGTCGCCGGCTTCCCGCGCTTCCACAGGCTCGGTCCCAACGGCTACGCCTGGGCCGGCTGCAACGGCCGGGCGGTGGCGCTGTCCGTCTCGCTGGGGCGGGAACTGGCGAAGATCACGCAAGGGGTCCCCGAGAGCGAACTCGGGCTGCCGTTCTCGGAGCCGACGCCGCAGCCCTTCCAGCCGATTCTCCGGCGCATCGCGCCCTACGCCCTGCCGCTCTACCGGCGGCTCGACGCGCAGGAGGTCTGAGTCATGAGTGCACCCGCGTCCGGCGAAGTGAAGGTCTTCGGCCCCGAGGAGAGCCCGTCCTACTGGCAGCCCGTGCCGGCCAACGGCTTCGTGCGCTGCATCCTCAACCCGAAGACGATCGCCTCAGAGAACCGCTTCGCCATGGGCACGCAGACGGTGGCGCCGGGCTGCCATATCCGCGAGCACACCCACGACCAGCACGAGGAGGTGATCCACCTGACCTCGGGCAAAGGCTTCGCGCGGATCGACGGCGAGGACATCGCGATGGAGGCCGGCTCGACCGTCTTCATCGGCCGCGACCGCAAGCACGGCTTCGTCAATCCGGGGCCGGAGCCGATGAGCTTCGTCTGGTTCCTGATGCCGGGCGGCCTCGAGGATTTCTTCGCCGCCATCGGCCGCGAGCGGACGCCCGGCGAGCCCGCGCCGGAGCCCTTCCCCCGCCCCGCCGACGTGGCCGAGATCGAGAAGCGCACCGTCTTCGGCTGGGCTGATCCGTCGCACAATCCCAAGGGGTGAGAGAATGATCGTCGAGGAACGCGACTACCGCATCAGGACCGGCCATGTGGCGGAGTTCGTCGGGCTCTACGAGGAGCACGGGCTGCCGATCCAGAAGGAGCTTCTCGGCACCTTCCACGGCTACTTCACGTCCGAGACGGCAGAGCTGAACCACGTCGTCGCCTGGTGGTCCTACGAGAGCCTCGACGACCGCCTCGTCCGCCGCGACCGCATGATGGCCGACCCGCGCTGGCAGGCCTATCTCGCCAAGGTGAAGGGCCTCGTCGAGACCCAGCACGTGCGGTTTCTCAGGCCGACGCGGTTCTCGCCGATCCGGTAAGGAGGCGGGACGGCAGGTGCTACTCTTGATGGGGTGCCTTCCCGCTCCGGGGTCGCCCTGCACATCGCGCGTGCGTCCTTCGAGGCTCGCTGCGCTCGCACCTCAGGATGAGGAGGGTGGTATCTGGCAGTACGCCATCGGAGGCGTCACCGCGCTTCCGGCTTCGGCTCGCGCTGCAAGTCCACGTCGGTGCCACGCACCACCCTCCTCATCCTGAGGTGCGAGCGGAAGCGAGCCTCGAAGGACGCACTTTCCGGATGAAGGGCTCCGGCACCCACCCCTATTTGAACCCCACCACGGCGTGCGGGGCGTAGGCGCCTTCCAGCTCCGCGATCTCCTCCACCGTCAGCTTCACCTTGAGTGCCGCCACGGCATCGTCAAGGTGCTCCATCTTGCTGGCGCCGATGATCGGCGCGGTGATGCCGGGCTTCTGCAGGACCCAGGCGAGCGCCACCTGGGCGCGCGGGATGCCGCGGGCCTTGGCCACCTTCGCGACGGCCTCGACCACCTTGCGGTCGGCGTCGCCCGTCGCGGCATAGAGCGTCTTGCCGAATTCGTCAGTCTCGGTGCGGGCGCTGGTCTCGTCCCAGTCGCGGGTCAGGCGGCCGCGGGCGAGCGGGCTCCACGGAATGACGCCGATGCCCTCCTCGCGGCACAGCGGCAGCATCTCTCGCTCCTCTTCGCGGTAGAGCAGGTTCACGTAGTTCTGCATGGTGACGAAGCGGGTCCAGCCGTTGGCCTCGGAGGTCTTCAGCATCTTCAGGAAGCGCCAGGCGCTCATCGAGGAAGCGCCAATGTAGCGCGCCTTGCCGGCCTTCACGACGTCGTGCAGCGCCTCCAGCGTCTCCTCGATCGGCGTGTCGTAGTCGAAACGATGGATCTGGTAGAGGTCGACATAGTCGGTGCCGAGGCGGCGCAACGAATGGTCGATCTCGGTCATGATCGCCTTGCGCGACAGGCCGGCGCCGTTCGGTCCCGGCCGCATGCGGTTGAAGACCTTGGTGGCGATGACGACATCGTCGCGCTTCGCCATGTCCTTCAGCGCCTTGCCGACGATCTCCTCGCTGGAGCCGAGCGAATAGATGTTGGCCGTGTCGAAGAAGTTGATGCCGAGGTCCAGCGCCCGCCGGATGAAGGGACGGCTCTCGGTCTCGCCCATCGACCAGGGATGGGCGCCCATGTCGGGCGCGCCATAGGTCATGCAGCCGAGGCAGAGGCGCGAGACATCGAGGCCGGTGCGGCCGAGCTTCACGGTTTCCATGGCGATCTCCCGTTGGGTTTCGCCGAAGGTCTAGCCGATCGCGCCTGCCGGCGGAACGGCGCGGCGCGCCGGGGCAGCGATGCGGTCAATGTTCGCCGTGCGAACTGCGGATGCGGCGCACCACCAGCGCCATCAGCACCACGACGAAGGGCAGCACAACGGCGGTCGCCACCGTCGGCTCGAAGGGCAGCACGCCGGCATCCTTGCCGCCCTTGAACAGGTAGCTCATCAGGCCGAGCACATAATAGGAGACCGCCGCGATGGAGAGCCCCTCCACCGTCTGCTGCAGGCGCAACTGCAGGCGGCCGCGCTCCGACATGGTCTCGAGCAGGGCACGGTTCTGCTGTTCGAGGGCGATGTCGACGCGGGTGCGCAGCAGGTTCGCGGCGCGGGTGAGCTTCTGCGACAGCTCCGCCTGCCGTTCGGAAGCGGTCTGGCAGGTGCGCATGGCCGGGGCGAAGCGGCGGTCGAGGAAGGCCGCCCAGGTGGAGCGCCCCTCGACCGGCGTCTCACCGATGACGGCGAGGCGCGAGCGCACCAGGGCCTCGTAGGCACGGGTCGCGCCGA
>CAZEZD010000213.1:0-5422 GCA_964516115.1 uncultured Hyphomicrobiales bacterium | reverse complement strand
CCCCTACGTCCTCATCCACGAGAAGAAGCTGACCGGCCTGCAGGCCATGCTGCCGGTGCTGGAAGCCGTGGTGCAGACCGGCAAGCCGCTGCTGATTGTCGCGGAGGATGTCGAGGGCGAGGCGCTTGCCACCCTGGTCGTCAACAAGCTGCGCGGCGGCCTGAAGATCGCGGCTGTGAAGGCGCCGGGCTTCGGCGACCGGCGCAAGGCCATGCTCGAGGACATCGCCATCCTCACCGGCGGCACGGCGATCTCGGAAGACCTCGGCATCAAGCTGGAGAACGTCACGCTCAACATGCTCGGCCGGGCGAAGAAGATCCGTATCGAGAAGGAGGCCACCACCATCGTCGACGGCGCCGGCTCGAAGAAGGACATCGAGGCCCGCGTGGCGCAGATCAGAGCGCAGATCGAGGAGACCACCTCCGACTACGACCGTGAGAAGCTGCAGGAGCGCCTCGCCAAGCTCGCCGGCGGCGTGGCGGTCATTCGCGTCGGAGGCGCAACGGAAGTCGAGGTGAAGGAGAAGAAGGACCGCGTTGACGACGCCCTCAACGCCACCCGCGCGGCGGTGCTGGAAGGCATCCTGCCCGGCGGCGGCGTCGCGCTTCTCCGGGCCGCCAAGGTGCTGGAGGGGCTGAAGGGCGCCAATGACGACCAGCGCACCGGCGTGGACATCGTCCGCAAGGCGCTGGAGGCTCCGATCCGCCAGATCGCCGAGAACGCCGGCGTCGAGGGCTCGATCGTTGTCGGCAAGGTCACCGACAAGGGTGACTACGCCTATGGCTACGATGCCCAGGGCGACGCCTATGGCGACATGTTCAAGCTCGGCATCATCGACCCGACCAAGGTCGTGCGCACGGCGATCCAGGATGCGGCTTCCGTTGCCGGCCTGCTGATCACCACGGAGGCCATGGTCGCCGAAAAGCCGAAGAAGGAAGCGGCGGCCCCGGCCATGCCGGGCGGCGGCATGGACTTCTGACGAAGGCCATCGTCGCGACGTCTGAGACAGTCGAGCCGGAAACAAGGGGGCGGCGCGGGAGACCGCGGCGCCCTTTCCGCATCAGTACTCGATCTCGGCGCCGATGCCGGCGGCGGCGCGGCCGTCGGCGCCGATCTCAGTCTGGATGCGGATGCGGCGGGTCAGGTCGATGTCGACACCGACCGCGCTGTTCTCCGGCTTGGCGCCCGTGCGAACCCCGATCCGCACGCGATCATTGATGGCCCGCGAGACGCCGACGGCCGGACCCGTGGCGCCCGTCGTCACGTCGAGATTGTCGACGCCGAGCGCCCTTCTCGTCGCCTCGAAGGCGTCCGGCCCGCCGCTGCCCGACAGGGTGGCGACGGCCTGGGCGAGTTGCAGGGCCTGGAAGGGCGAGAGACCCCCGGCGGCGCGCTGGAACAGGAGGCGCGAGAGCACCTCGTCCTGCGGCAGGGTGGGGGTCGAGGTCAGTGCGAATTCCGGTTCGCTCGCCCGTCCGGTGATGCCGACCGAGGCGGTGATGCCGGTGGCGCGTGTCTCGGCGACGAAATCGAGGTCGGGGACGAGATCGCCGCCGCCGAACGTCATGCGCCCCCGGGTGAAGTCGAGCCGCTGGGTGAGCAGCGAGAGCCTGCCGCGCCGCATCTCGAAGGCGCCGTTGGCGCGCATGTCGCGGGTGGTGCCGGCAAGCCGCAACTGGCCGCCGAGTTCGGCGTCGATGCCGCGCCCGCGCACGAAGACGCGGCTCGGCGCGTCGACGACGACATCGAGCGTCGCGTTGAAGGGGGCCGTGCGCCGGCTGGCCGCGGCGGCGCGCTGGCGGGCGATCTGGGCGAGGCGCACGCGCGTCTGCGCGGGAGCGCCGACATGGCGGGCGTCGCGCAGCGGTTCGGCGGTTGAGGGCAGGCGGTCCGGCACGCGTACCTCGATGGTCGTCACGTCCATGCGGCCGGACAGGCGCGGCGTCGTGGCCAGCGGCCCGGTGACGGCGAGGTCGAGGCTGGTGGTCATCTGCATGACGTCGCTGGAGACGACCTCGGCGTTGCGTGCGGCGATGCGCAGGTCCGCCGGGAAGCCGCGCAGGGGATCGGCATTGACGCGGCCGGAAACCGACAGCATGCCGCCATTCTTCGCCCGTGCGGTGAGGCGCTCGATGGCGATGTCGGCGCCGCGCCCGGTCACCCGCCCCTCGATGGCGGTGAAGGCGATGCCGTTGAGCGGGTCGGAGAAGGAGCCGCCGGTCAGCGTCGCCGTGCCCTGGATGTCGGGGCTCGTCCGTGTGCCGCGCAGCGCCCCGTCGATGGCGAGGCGGCCGGCGACACGCTGACCGGAGCCGGCGAGCTGGGCATTGGCGAGGGCGGCATCCAGCGTGCCGCGCACCTTCACATCCAGGGCGCCGGCCGGGGTCAGGGGCAGCGAGCCGTCCACGGTCAGCACGATGGTGCGGCCGCCGTTGATGCGGGCATCGAGCGTGGCCCGCTCGCCGCGCGCCTCACCGCGCGCGGTGATGTCGAGCGCCGGAACGCCGGCACTGCGGCTGGCGGGCGCGCTGAAGCCGCGCACCGTCGCCTCGAAGGGGCCGCGCGGGGTGGCGGCCGGTCCGCGCAGCGTGGCGCGCGCATCGAGCGTGCCATTGAGGCCCGTGCCGGGGGCCAGGATGTCGAGGGTTGCCAGCGGCACGCGCCGCGCTGCGAGAGTGACGGCGAGCTCCGATCCCAGCAGGCCGGAAACCTCGATCTCGCCGCCCTGCAGGGTGACGACGAGGCGCTCGGTGCGGACCTTTCCGCCTTCGAAGGCGAAGCTGGCGGGGCGGGCGAGGGCGATCCGCGCGCCCGCGCGCGCGGCCGTGAAGGACGCAAGGTCGAGGCGGTTCGGCGTGCCGGGCACGAGGCGGCCCGCGCCGGCGAGGGCGAAGCCGCGGGCGCGGGCGGCGAGGGTGATGTCGGTCGCCTCCGCCGCACCCACCGCCCTGAGTTCGATCCGCTCCACGGTCTCTCCACCCGTGACGAGCCGGTCGACGGTCGCCTGCCCGTCCACGCGGGGGCGGCCATAAAGGTCGTCGGCGCGCAGGTCGGCGCGCAGGATGTTGAGGCTCGCTGTCCCGAGGACGAGGCGCTGGCCGTCGCCCTGGACCGTGACCGACTGGCGGCCGCCGGCCGCATCGGCGGTGATCGTGGCGCGCAGGCTGCCCGACAGGCGGGTGAGCGCCAGCGGCGAAAGATCGTCGAGGTTGCCGGCCGTGACGGCGAGGCGGCCGGTGGCCAGCCTCTCGCCATCGACCCGGCCCTGACCTTCGGCCGAGACCGAGCCGAGGCGCGCCGTGAGCCTGTCGAGGACCCAGGACCGGCCCTCCTCCCTGGCGGCGATGTCGGCCGTGAGCGGCTTGCCGTCGATGTCGCCGCTGGCGGCCATGGTGATGTTCGGCGCGCTCGTCACGGTGCGGGCATTGACGGTCAGGCGCAGGTCGCGGACCGGCCGGTTCATGGCGCGGGCGTTGGGGGCGGCGATCGTCAGCGCCACGGTGGGATCGAGGGCATCGCCGGTGACATGGGCATCGGCACGGGCGGCGCCCGCCAACTGGCGGTCGACCTGTGCAAGGTCGGGCAGGGCGAGGGCGGCGCGCATGTCGATGCGCCCGTCGCCGGTGGTGCCGTCGAGGCCGGCCGTGACGTGCCGGCCACTGAGCGTCACACCTTCCAGCGTCAGGGCCTCGCGGCGGCGCGTGATGGTTCCGGCGAGCGTCGCCTGCCGGCCGATCAGACGGTCGGCGACCGGGTGGCCGAGGGCGAGTTCCGTCGCGCGGCCGTTGAGGACGGCACGGGTCACCGCCTGCGAGGGATCGCCCGACAGGGTAGCGGCGACATAGCCCTGACCTGCGAGCGGGCGGCCGGCGAGGCGCGAGAAGGCGGCGAGGCGCAGGATGTCGGCCTGAAGCTGCCCCTCGAGGATCTTTGCGCCGGTGCGGCCGGTGAAGGCGAGCTTCACGTTGGGCGAGGTCACCGAGAGATCGGAGATCTCGGTGACAGCCTGCTCGTCGACGACGGCGCGCAGGGTCAGGACGGCGCGGCTGCCGAGGGCCTCCGACACGCCCCGATCCGCCAGGGCGAGGCCGTCGGCCTGGCCGTCCATGATGATGCGGTAGCGCTTCGAGCCGGGGCTCTCGGGTTCGGCGGAGATCATCGCGGCCAGGCTGCCGATTTTCGCACTGGGGCCGTCAAATCCCTTCAGGTCGAGCTTGCCCTCGACCCGCGGCGCGTCAAGGGCGCCCATGGCGGTGGCGTCGAAGACAAGGCGCTCGATGCGCGTGGAGCCACGGGTCGTCGCCCCCTCGGCGGTCGGCAGAGCCCGCGCGCGGGCCGTGACATTGAGCTCGTTGCGGGCCGTGAGATAGCCGCCGATGGTCAGTTCGGCGAGCTGCGATCCAAGGCGCAGGCCCTCGATGGCATAGCCGCCGTCATCGCCGAAGACGATGCGGCCCTGAAGCGTCGTGTCCCCGGCAAAGATGGCGGACACGGCGGGAGGCAGCAGGCTCTCGATGCGGGCGTCGAGTTTCAGGCCGAGGCGGCGAATCTGGTTGTCGCGCGACAGGACTGCGTCGCCGCGCGCGTTGACGTCGGGGCCCGCATCGAAGGCGATGCGGCCGCGCCAGTCGTCGAGGCGGCCGGAACCGGCGACATCGAGCTTGACCGGCGGAAGGCCAGGCAGGTTGGCGAGGCGCGCCGCGATGCCGCCGGCGGGCTCGTCGTGCTGCAGCGACAGGTCGAGCTGCTGGCTGGAGGGAACGAAGGTCAGCTTGATGGTCGAAAGGCCGGGCGCGTCGAGGCGGCGCACCTCGAAGGCGGCATTGAGACCCTCAGACGCCGGTCCGAGACTTGCGGAACCGTCAGCCGAGAACCGCGCGGCGGCACCGAGCACCGGTTCTCCCAGAGCGAATTCCGCGATGGCGAACTTGCCGATCTCGACCTTCAGGGGCAGTTCGGGCAGGAGCGGGCCGTCGGCGGTCGGCCGCGGCGCGGAGGGATCGGCGATCGGTTTGCGCAGCAGTTCGACCTTGCCGATCTCGAGGTTCTGGATCTCCAGCCGCCGCGACAGGAGCGCGGCGCGGCGCCAGACGAGGCGGATGGTGTCGATGCGCAGATAGACACCCTGCCGGTCGGCGATGGTGACGTTGCGGATCATCGCATCGGAGGAGAGCGGACCCTCGACCGCGCCGATGCTCACCGTCGAGCCCGGCGAGGAGAGGGTGCGGGAGATGAAGCCGGCGAGGACGCCCTGGTCTTCCTGCGCGCGCGGGCGGGACGGCGCGAGCAGGACGGCCGCCATGGCCAGCACGGCGACGAGGAGGAGGAGTGTGAGGGTGCGGGTGCGTGTCAGCATCAGAAGGCCTGCCCGATGCTGACGTAGAAGGCATAGGGCTTCTCGCCCTGGCGGCGGGCGAGGGGC
>CAZEZD010000212.1:0-5438 GCA_964516115.1 uncultured Hyphomicrobiales bacterium | reverse complement strand
CGCTCTCTCGGTGGTCGCCGTATCACGCAAACAGCTGGAGACCCTGCGAAACTGGCGCGAGGCGCGCCAGGGCTACACCGCGCTCTGCGAGATGGACGACCGCACGCTTTCCGACCTCGGCCTGACGCGGAGCGATCTTCGAGACGCCACGGCCGCCGGTTATTTCGGTGATCCGACCGTGGTCGTGGCAGCCCGGGCCGCCGAGCGCCAGGGCCGACGTGATCGCCCGCGCCCTCACCCGGTGACCGGCCCCTCGCTGGTGCCCGACGTCGCCGCCGCGCTGCCGCGCGTCGTTCCGACCATGTGATCCGACGAGGTTCGCGGGGTCGCTTCCCGCTCCCCGCACAGCCTGCCCAGGAAGAGGCCGTCCCCTCGCAACGCTTCCTGGACTTCCCTGAGCCGTCGCGGCTGTCCGCGACGGCTCTTTTTCATGCGCGGCGATGATGCTGCCATGCCCCGCGCCAGGGCCTCTAGGCGACATCATCGACGACAGATATGACCGTCATCGCCATGACCCCCGCAGGATTGCCCGTCGACTGGATTTTCTACGCCGCGGGGGGCGCCGCGACCTTTCTCATGGGTCTCGGCAAGGGCGCCTTCGGCGGCGGGCTCGCCATTCTCGGCATCCCCATGCTGGCGCTGGTGATGGACCCGATCCAGGCGGCCATCGCGACGGCGCTGCTGGTCGCCTTCATGGACATCTTCGCCCTCGGCTCCTTTCCGCGCTCGGCCTGGTCGAAGCCGGATCTCGCCTGGATCATGCCGGGCTTCCTCGGCGGCCTGCTGGTCGGCTTCCTCGTCTTCGAATGGGTCGACCGGCGCTGGGTGGCGCTGGTGATCGCGCTGATCACGCTCGCCTATACCGTCCACTACTTCGTCCGTCGCGGGACGCCGCTTACCGGCATCCCCGTCTCGCCGGGTCTCGCCAGCATCGCGGGCGCGGGGGCCGGCTTCACGACCTATGTCGCCCATGCCGGCGGACCGCCGATGGCGATGTATCTCCTGCGCCGCGATCTCACCAAGACCGCCTATGCGGCCACCACCGTGGCGATCTTCACGGTCGGCAACCTCGTCAAGCTGCCCGGCTATGTCTATTCGGGCCTCGGCGAGCCCGGCGTCTTCATGAAGGCGCTGGCGCTGTCGCCGATCGTGCCGGTGGGGGTACTCGCCGGCCGCTGGCTGCACGACGCCCTGCCGCGCGAACGCCTCTTCACGCTCTGCTACGTCCTGGTCGGCCTCGCCGGCACCAAGCTCCTGTTCGACGCATCGCGCGCCCTGTGGTTTCCATGACCCCATCTCTCATTGCCGGCTCGCGGTTCGCCCCTTTCCTGACGGCAGCCCTTGGCATCCTTCTTCTTTCGATCATGGACGCCATGATCAAGAGCGTGGCCAGCGCCCATCCGACGACGCAGATCGTCTTCATGCGCTATGCCTGCGGGATGCCCTGGGCGCTGGCGTTCCTGCTGTGGACGCGCCCGCCCGCGCCGTCGGCCGAGATGCTGCGCGCCCATGTGCTGCGCGGCGTTCTCGTCACCATCACCGCCTTCCTGTTCTTCTACGCCCTCGCGACCTTGCCACTGGCGGAGGCGATCACCCTGTCGTTCCTGTCGCCGCTGTTCCTGGCCGTCCTCGCCGCGATGATCCTGAAGGAGCCGATCCCGCGACCGGTGCTCATCGCCATTGCCGTCGGCTTCGTCGGAATGGGGATCATCGTCGCGGGCAAGGTGGGCGGCGGCGAGTTCGATCTCGTCCGCGTGCTCGGCATCGCCGCCGCCACCTCGTCGGCGCTGGCCTATGCGGCCAATCTCGTGCTGCTCAGGAAGCGTGCGCAGACCGACCCCTTTGGCCTGATCATCCTGTTCCAGAACCTCTTTCCCCTGATCATCATCGCCCCCTTCGCCTGGGCGGTGTGGGAGGTGCCGGAAACCCGCTCATGGCTGATGTTCCTCGGCATCGGCGCCTTCGGCCTTGCCGGCCACCTGTGCATGGCCTGGGCCTTCAAGCACGCCAATGCCGGGCCGCTCGGGGTCATCGAATACACCGCCCTCGTCTGGAGCGCCGGGCTTGGCTATCTCATCTTTGCGGAGGTGCCGGCATGGACGACCTGGGCTGGCGCCGGCCTCATCGTCGCCGCCTGCCTGATGGCGATGCGCCGGTAGGGATCAGCGCGGCGCGCGGGCCTCGAAGATCATGCAGGTCTCGGTGGCGTGGGCGATGAGGCGGCCCCTGCCGTCGACAAGGCGGGCCTCGGAGGTGGCGATGCGCGAACCGGCATGGATCACCTTGCCCTCGCAGCGCACCCGCCCGGTGTCCGGCATCAGGGCGCGGACATAATTCACCTTCATCTCGACCGTGGTGTAGGCCTGTCCCGCCTTGACGAGGGTATGCACGCAGCAGCCGAGCGCGGAATCGAGGATGGTGGCGGTCCAGCCGCCGTGGATGGTGCCGAGCGGATTGAAGAAATCGGCCGTCGGCGTGCCCTCGAAGACGGCGCGGCCGGGATCCACCTCTGTCAGGATGAAGCCCATGCTCTTCGCGATCGGCGGGGCCGGATAGCGCTGCTCCAGCATGCCCCTCAGAAAATCGATGCCGTCCTGGCCGGTGGCCTCGGCGGCATCGACGACGCCATAGCGGAGGGCGGGATGGGGCGTTCCGTCAGTCATGGGGGAACTCGCGGGAGAGATCTATCGTGTAGTTGCACGATAGCCGGCAGGCGGTAGGAACGTCAATGCCGTCAGAACCCCAACCTGTCAGCAGGCCCCCTCAGGGCCGCCGGCACTCTCAGCCTTCGCAGTCCTTGAGCGCGCGCCTGATGGTGCGCAAGCCATCGCGCGTCTCGGTCCAGACCTGGACGCCGACCGCCTGTTCCATCTTCGCGTGCTCGGCCTCCCAGAGTGGAATGGCCGCGACGAGGCGGCGCGCACCCTCCGGCGTCAGTTCCGGGCGCACGGCGCGTCCCTGTCCCGAGGAGACGCTGACGAGCCCTGCTACCTCCAGACGCTTGAGGTTGCGCGTCATCGTGGTGCGGTCGAGGGCCAGCGCCTCGGACAGCGCGGTGACCGAATTGGTCTTCGCCATCGCCAGCGCCGCCATGATGTTGAACTGCGTGACCTCGAGCCCGAGCGGGGCCAGCGCCCGGTTGTAGGCGCGCGTCACGGCGTGGGCCGTCATCCGCGTCTGGTAGCAGATGCAGGATCGTCCGATGCGCGCGAGCGTCGAAGGATCGGGGAGGGTCCCGTCCGCTTGCGCCGCGGGCCCGGCATGGGTGGTCGCCGTCGTCATGATGTCACGATCCGGCGCGGGAAGCCGCGCGTCAAGGTGATGTGGGGACTGCCAGCCGGATTCACCATGTTTGCGGCAGTTCTTGACTCAAGACCCGGCACAGCCTATCTCACCGGCGGACGTTAGCAGTCACATCGAGTGAGTGCTAACAGTCTCGGCCGACGGGCCGTACCGAAATTTCGCGGCCTTTGCGCCGCTCATGCCAGGGACACGATATCCATGAAGTTCCGTCCGCTGCACGACCGCGTGGTCGTCCGCCGCCTTGAGGGCGAAGAGAAGACCAAGGGTGGCATCATCATCCCGGATACCGCCAAGGAGAAGCCGCAGGAGGGTGAAATCCTCGCTGTGGGTCCGGGCGGCCGCGACGAAGCCGGCAAGCTCGTCCCGCTCGACGTCAAGAAGGGCGACAAGGTGCTGTTCGGCAAGTGGTCCGGCACCGAAGTGAAGATCGACGGTGTCGACCTCCTCATCATGAAGGAGAGCGACATCATGGGCGTGATCGCGAAGTAAGTCGCGAACCGCTCCTCTCCTCCCATTCCATTCATTCCGACAGGAGTAAGCCACAATGGCTGCCAAGGACGTGAAATTCGGCCAGGACGCGCGCGAGAAGATGCTGCGCGGCGTCGACATCCTCGCTGAGGCCGTGAAGGTCACGCTCGGCCCGAAGGGTCGCAACGTCGTCATCGAGAAGAGCTTCGGCGCCCCGCGCATCACCAAGGACGGCGTCACCGTCGCCAAGGAGATCGAGCTCGCCGACAAGTTCGAGAACATGGGCGCCCAGATGGTGCGCGAAGTGGCCTCGAAGACCAATGATCTCGGCGGCGACGGCACCACCACCGCAACCGTGCTCGCCCAGGCGATCGTGAAGGAAGGCGCCAAGTTCGTCGCCGCCGGCATGAACCCGATGGACCTGAAGCGCGGCGTCGACATCGCCGTTCTCGAGGTCGTGAAGGCGCTTGAGAAGTCGGCCAAGAAGGTCAAGTCCTCGGCCGAGGTCGCCCAGGTCGGCACCATCTCCGCCAACGGCGATGCGCTGATCGGCGAGATGATCGCCAACGCGATGCAGAAGGTCGGCAACGAGGGTGTCATCACCGTCGAGGAAGCCAAGTCGCTGGACACCGAGGTGGACATCGTCGAGGGCATGCAGTTCGACCGCGGCTACCTCTCGCCCTACTTCATCACCAATGCCGACAAGATGGTGGCCGACCTCGAGGACGCCTACATCCTCATCCACGAGAAGAAGCTCGCTGGCCTCCAGGCCATGCTGCCGGTTCTCGAGGCCGTCGTGCAGACCGGCAAGCCGCTGATCATCGTGGCCGAGGACGTTGAGGGCGAGGCGCTCGCCACCCTCGTCGTCAACAAGCTGCGTGGCGGCCTGAAGGTTGCCGCCGTGAAGGCTCCGGGCTTCGGCGATCGCCGCAAGGCCATGCTGGAGGACATCGCCATCCTCACCGGCGGCCAGGTCATCTCCGAAGACCTCGGCATCAAGCTGGAGAGCGTGACCCTCGCCATGCTCGGCCGCGCCAAGAAGGTGCTGATCGAGAAGGAGAAGACCACGGTCGTCGACGGCGCCGGCAAGAAGAAGGACATCGAGGCCCGCATCACCCAGATCAAGGCGCAGATCGAGGAGACCACCTCGGACTACGACCGCGAGAAGCTGCAGGAGCGTCTGGCCAAGCTCGCCGGCGGTGTTGCGGTGATCAAGGTCGGCGGCTCGACCGAAGTCGAGGTCAAGGAGAAGAAGGACCGCGTTGACGACGCTCTCAACGCGACCCGCGCGGCCGTGCTCGAGGGCATCGTCCCCGGCGGTGGCATCGCTCTCCTGCGCGCCAAGGCTGCTGTCGCCAAGCTGAAGTCGGAGAACGCCGAGGTTCAGGCCGGAATCAACATCGTGCTCAAGGCCATCGAGGCTCCGATCCGCCAGATCGCCGAGAACGCCGGTGTCGAGGGCTCGATCGTCGTCGGCAAGGTGCTCGAGAACAAGTCGGCCACCTTCGGCTTCAACGCCCAGACCGAAGAGTATGTCGACATGTTCGAGGCCGGTATCGTCGACCCGATGAAGGTCGTCCGCACGGCTCTCCAGAACGCCGCTTCGGTCTCCTCGCTGCTCATCACCACGGGTGCGATGATCGCCGAGTCGCCGAAGAAGGACTCCG
>CAZEZD010000211.1:0-5455 GCA_964516115.1 uncultured Hyphomicrobiales bacterium | reverse complement strand
GGACGGCGTAGGCGACGATCCAGGTCAGGATGGTCAGGACGATGGAGCCGATGAGCCCGGCGCGCACCAGCCATTCGCGCTCGGCCGGGCCGAAGCCGCGTCCGGTGTCCCAGATGAAGTGGCGGATGCCGCCGAGCATGTGGTGGTAGAGAGCCCAGGTGTATCCGAACAGGATCAGGCGGCCGATAATCGAGCCGGCGAACCACTGGAAATTGGCGTAGGCGGTCGGGCCGGATGCCGCGGCGATCAGCCACCACAGCATCAGCAGCGTGCCGAAGAACAGCGCCCCGCCGGTGATGCGATGGACGATGGACATCATCATCGTCAGCATCGGCCGGTAGATCTGCAGGTGCGGCGAGAGCGGTCGCTCGACGACGGGCTTTGAATCGGCCATCCGGGGCATTCCTTAGGGGACGGCGAGGCGCATGCTGTCAGGCCTGCCGGAAATCACCGGTCTGTTTAAGGGACAGGGCGCGCCGACGCAACGAGTCTGGAATGAGACAAAGGAGGGACGAACGCCGCGAATTCGCATGGCGGCCGGGTTCGCGCTTGCGCTTGCCCCTTCTCCGCCCGCCCGCTAATGGCTGGTCTTCATGCCCGACACCCTCTCCCGCTATCAGGCGCTGGTCGATTCCGGCGAGATTTTCTTCGACGCCGCCCAGGCGGCCGTGGCCCGTCGCCTGTCGGCGTTGAACGACCGTCTCGCCGACTACCGCCTGGCGCGGCGCAAGTCCTCGGCGCTCGCGTGGCTGTTCTCGCGCGGGCAGAAGCAGGAGCCGGTGCGCGGCCTCTACATCTGGGGAGATGTGGGTCGCGGCAAGACCATGCTGATGGACCTGTTCATGGAGGCGAGCCCGGTGCGCCGCAAGCGCCGGGCGCATTTCCACGAGTTCATGGCCGACGTCCACGAGCGCATCCACGCCTGGCGGCAGAAGCTGAAGGCCGGTGAAGTGAAGGGCGACGACCCGATCGGCCCCGTCGCGGCCGACCTCGCCGAGGAGGCCTGGCTTCTCTGTTTCGACGAGTTCTCGGTGACCGACATCGCCGACGCCATGATCCTCGGCCGGCTTTTCGGCAAGCTGTTCGAGGAGGGGGTCGTCGTGGTCGCGACCTCCAACGTCGTTCCGGATCAGCTCTACCGGGACGGGCTCAACCGGGCGCTGTTCCTGCCGTTCGTCAAGCTGCTGCAGGAACGGATGGACGTGCTGAAGCTGGAATCGCGCACCGATTTCCGGCTGGAGAAGCTGGCGGGACAGCCGGTCTGGCTGACACCGCCCGGCGCCGACGCGGACCGCGCCATGGACGCCTTCTGGTCGCGCCTGACCGGCGGCGTCGAGGGCGAGGCCACGACGCTCCAGGTCAGGGGCCGCCAGGTTCCAGTGCCGCGCCAGGCCCATGGCGTCGCGCGCTTCGCCTTCGCCGATCTGTGCGAAAAGCCGCTGGGAGCCTCCGACTATCTGGCCATCGCCCATGCCTTCCACACGGTGATGCTCGACCGCATCCCGGTGATGAAAGGGCTGGAGAAACGCAACGAGGCCAAGCGCTTCATCACGCTGATCGACGCCCTCTACGACAATCAGGTCAAGCTGGTGGCCAGCGCCGGCGCCGAGCCGACACGGCTCTATCTGTCCGACAGTGGCACCGAGGAATTCGAGTTCCACCGCACCGCCTCGCGCCTGATAGAGATGCGGTCGAACGAATATCTTGCCCTACCGCACGAGAGGCGCAACGAACGCGCCGGCGATACGGGCGGCATCGTCGAGACGTGACGCCGCGGCGCCCCTCTGGCGCCGTGGACGGGAGGACGAGATGCGGACACCGCGTGACAGGGATGATGCCCGGGGGCCCCTCTGCGCCATCAGCGGCAGGCCCATTGCCGCCGGCAATGACATCCGCCTGTCGGCGATCAGACCGGGCGTGGCGGATCTCATCCGTCAGGACTTTCCCGCGCTCCAGCCGACGGACGTCATCGACCGCAGTATCATTGCCGACTATCGCGGCCGCTATGTCGAAGACCTCCTCAGGGCGGAGCGCGGCGAGATCACCGCTCTCGAGCGCGATGTCGTGGAGAGCCTGCGCAGCCAGGAGATCCTCGCGACCAACGTCGAGGATGTGATCGACAGCGGGCGCACCATCGGCGAAAGGCTCGCGGACAAGGTGGCCGAGTTCGGCGGCTCCTGGACCTTCATCATGGCGTTCTTCCTCCTGCTCGCCATCTGGATGGCGACGAATGTCCTGACGGCGATGCGCGCCTTCGACCCCTATCCGTTCATCCTCCTGAACCTCATCCTGTCCTGCATCGCGGCGATCCAGGCTCCCATCATCATGATGAGCCAGAGGCGACAGGAAGCGAAGGATCGCCGGCGCTCCGAGAACGACTTCCGGGTCAACCTCAAGGCCGAGCTCGAGATCCGCCACCTGCACGAGAAGATCGACCACCTCCTGAACCGGCAGTGGGAGCGGCTGGCGGAGATCCAGACCCTTCAGATCGAACTTCTCCAGGACCTGAGGGCGTCCCGTGGCACGACGGCCTGACCGCCCTTCCAGTGTTGCGGCAGCCAGCGACGACAGGGTCGAGGCCCGCCTCGTGGCGATCGCCGCGGACCACATCCGCCGGTTCGGGCCGGAACGGGTGACCGTCGTGTCGATCGCACGCGAGGCGGGCATGAGCCACGCCAACGTCTATCGCTTCTTCCCTTCCAAGGCTGGCCTGATCGAGGCTGTCGTGGTGGCCTGGGCGCGGTCGGTGGAGCTCGCCCTCGGGGACATCGCCAACGCCCCCGACCCGGCAGACGACAAGCTCGAGCGGTTCCTCACGGCCTGGGCGAAGGCGCAGCGCGAGGGACTGGACCGCGACCCCCCGATCTACGCGACTTTCGCCAGCCTGTGGGAAGCCCGTCGCGACACGATCATGGCGCATCGCGCCCGCATCCGCACCTTTCTCGCCTCGATCGTCGACGAGGGGCTGGAGCCTGGACCCTTCCGCATCAGGGACGAGGAGCGGGCCGTCGCCTTCGTCGCCGATGCGATGCAGCGATTCGTCCATCCCGTGCTGGTGGCCGAAATGAAGGATCTGTCGCGCCAGCAGGTGGAGCAGCGCCTCGGCCTGCTGACCCGCGTGATTATCCGGACCCTTGTTTCCGGAATTGTTTAACCTGGGAGCAAGGCCCCGCCGAGTTTCCTTCAGGCTCCGACATTGGCGTTCATGAGGACCAGGGTCGGCAACCCTGAGGTGAAAATCATGTGCAAGGATTGTGGAGGAGGCCTTGATCGCCGGGCGCTGCTGGGCGCGGCCGGGCTGGCGATGAGCCTCGGACTTGCGGGCACGCCGCCGGCCATGGCGGCCAGCGGACCGGCCGCAACGCTGACGCCCGACCAGGCGCTGGAGCGACTGAAGGCCGGCAACCAGCGGTTTGTGACCAATCCGCAGTCCTGCGTCGCGGACATGGCCCGGCGCCGCGCCGACACCGTCTCGGGTCAGGCGCCCTGGGCCACGGTGGTGAGCTGCGCCGACAGCCGCGTGCCACCTGAGTTGATTTTCGGCGGCCTGACGCTCGGCGAACTGTTCGTGGTGCGAAACGCCGGCAATACGGTCGACACCGTGGCGATGGGCACGCTCGAATTCGGTGCGGCCGTGCTCAAGGCGCCGATCATCATGGTGCTCGGCCATTCCCGCTGCGGCGCCGTGGTGGCCGCCTGCGACGTGGTCACCAAGAACACCACCTATCCCGGCGCCATCGGACCGATGATCGAGCCGATCGTGCCGGCTGCACTCTCTGCGCGCGGGCGCCCGGGCGATTACGTCGACAATGCCATCAGGGAGAACGTCAGCCGGACCGTCGCGCGGCTGAAATCGGCGGGACCGATCATCGCCGAGGCGGCGAAGGCGGGCACGATCAGGATCGTCGGAGCGCACTATGACCTCGCCACGGGGGTCGTCGACGTTTTCGCGTGAGACGCGCGGGCAGCCGGACGGCGTTTGGGCTGGCCTCACCAGCGGCGCCGGTAGCGGCCCCTCGCCGGTAAGGAGCGAAAGCTGCCGCGCGGCAGGCTGCGGGGCCACCGCCGAGAACGCATCAGTCGAAGCTCTTTACATATTACATATTTTGTAATTCGTAACGGCCGGCCTGCTGCGATTCCGTTACACGTCTGTCAAGGACGAGGCGGACGGACCCAACGTCCACCTCCGGTCCCATCCCGCCCCGCGTCGGCCATATCCGCACAACCTCCTGCGACAACACCCTTTTCAGTTCTTGTCGGCCGGTCCGCGCGCGGGGATGCGCGACTCACGCAAATCCGCTAGATCAGATCAAAGCACAGCTTGAAAGACCGCGGATTTTCTGGATTAGAAGGGGCCGCAGGCGGTCACTCCGCTCCCGCAACACTTTCAGCGAAAGACTCTCCATGGCGCGCAAGAAACTCGCGATGATCGGCTCCGGCCAGATCGGCGGCACCCTCGCTCTCCTGGCCGGACTCAAGGAGCTCGGCGACATCGTGATGTTCGACATCGCGGAAGGCACCGCCAAGGGCAAGGCGCTCGACATCGCGCAGGCCTCGGCCGTCGAGGGATTCGACGCCGTCATGAGCGGCGCCGGCAGCTACGAGGCCATCGAGGGCGCTGACGTCTGCATCGTCACCGCCGGTGTGCCGCGCAAGCCCGGCATGAGCCGCGACGACCTCCTCGGCATAAACCTGAAGGTGATGGAGCAGGTCGGTGCGGGCATCCGGAAGTATGCGCCGAACGCCTTCGTCGTCTGCATCACCAACCCGCTCGACGCCATGGTCTGGGCGCTGCAGAAATTCTCCGGCCTGCCGGCCAACAAGGTCGTCGGCATGGCCGGCGTGCTCGACTCGTCGCGCTTCGAGCTGTTCCTGGCCGAGGCGACCGGCGTGTCCATCGAGGACATCCATGCCTGGACGCTGGGCGGCCACGGCGACGACATGGTGCCGATGGTGCGCCACTCGACGGTTGGCGGCGTGCCGCTGAACCAGCTCGTCAAGTCGGGCTGGCTCACCCAGGACAAGCTGGACGCCATCGTCGAGCGCACCCGCAAGGGCGGCGGCGAGATCGTCGGCCTGCTCGGCAACGGCTCGGCCTTCTATGCGCCGGCCGCCTCCGCCATCGCCATGGCGGAGAGCTACCTCAAGGACAAGAAGCGCGTTCTCCCGTCGGCCGCCTACCTGACTGGCCAGTACGGCGTGAAGGACATGTATGTGGGCGTTCCGGTGCTCATCGGTGCCGGCGGTGTCGAGAAGATCGTCGAGTTCGAGCTCGACAAGGGCGAACAGGAGATGTTCGCGAAGTCCGTCGCTTCGGTGAAGGGCCTCGTCGACGCGTGCAAGACCATCGCTCCCGAGCTCGCGAAGTAAGTCGCGTCCAGTGGAATGAGGAGACCGGCGGGCGCTTCGGCGCCTGTCGGCGCAGCAGCCCAACAACCTGAGAAAGCGGCCACGA
>CAZEZD010000210.1:0-5491 GCA_964516115.1 uncultured Hyphomicrobiales bacterium | reverse complement strand
GGCGACTTCCGCCGCGGCTATCTCGTCGTCGACCGGCTCGGCCTGCGCATCCTGCGCGATCCCTATTCCGCCAAGCCCTACGTGCTCTTCTACACGACCAAGCGCGTCGGCGGCGGCGTGGCGGGCTACGACGCCATCAAGCTGCTGAAGGTGGCGGCGGGGTGAGGGGCATTCCCCGACGCCTGCCGCGCGAGGGCCGGAGGCTGTGCACCAATGTCACACCCTCTTGCATCATTGGCGTTAGGCACGAATTAACTGGACAGGAGTAGTCATGGTGATAAGTGTGCGCGACCGAGAGCGCAGCCATGAGCTACAAGCTTCAACCTTGGACCAGTGCCGATGCCACGTCCTCGATCCGACAGATGGGTCAGAGTTCCAACCTCACCCTGTCGTATTCGATCCACTTCAAGGAGCGCCTTTCCGAGCGTGATCTGCTGCTTGGCGACGTGCTCCATGTTTTGAAACATGGCTTCGTTTACGACGAGCCGAAGGCTGCAACACAGCCTGGGCTTTTTCGGTATCGGATCGAAACGCGGACACCCAATTCTGGCAACCGAAACGTAAGGTTGGTGGTTATCCCCGACCCCACGAGGTGCTGGATCAAGGTGGTGACCGTGATGTGGGCGGATGAACAGGCCTGACAGGATCAGGCTTCGGAGGTAAAAATGACCGGTTATCGCTACAGCGAGAGCGGGCTCGACAATGTGATCATCCACGGCGTGAACTTCCTGAAGGATGACGCCGGGGAGCAGGTCGTCACGATTCCCAACATCGACGGCCTTCATCGGGCGATTGCAGAGGCCATCGTGTCGAAACCCGCAGGCATGACGGGGCGCGAATTGCGCTTCCTGCGGACGGAGATGGGAATGACGCAGGCCGAACTCGCCGCGATCGTCCATCGGGAACCGCTGTCCATGAGCCGATGGGAGCGTGGGGAGGTCGAGATCGACACCAATGCCGAGACGCTCATCCGACTCCATGCCAAGGAGGTCCTCGGCCTGAACGTCGCTGCAACGGTGAGTGAGATGTCCGGGTGGAGCACGCCGAAGGCGATCACGCCGCCCCTGGAGATCGATGGATCGAACCCCGACCACTACCGGCCGATGAATGCGGCTGCCTGATCACGGTTGGAAGGTCTTGGTCACCCTGCCGGAGGTCGCATGCTCGTGGGAAAGCGGGTTCTTCGCCTGACGGCCGATACCGGCGCCATCGAGGTTCCGGTGCGCATCTTCCAGCCCGTCGAGGATGGCAGCGCCTGGCAGTGCCGCTACGAGATCGGCTGGCCCGGGGACCCACGGCAGAGCGCTGCCTGGGGAGCCGATGCGCTGCAGGCTCTTCACTTGGCGATGCAGAAAATCGCCAGTGAGCTCTACGCGAGTGATCACCATCGCGACGGCCTGCTGTCCTGGCCGGGACAGGGCGCCGGCTACGGCTTCCCTATGCCGAAGAACGGCCGTGACCTGCTGGTCGGCTACGACAAGGAATTCGACGGCTGACGCCTCAATTCCCGCCGCGGTCGATGCGCGCCCAGGGCGGCAGGCCCGCCCGCTCGGGCGCGCGCGGCGGCGGCAGGGTCGCGACCCGCGGATTGCCGGGGGCGCGGCTCTCGCCGGTGGCAACCGCGCCGCGGATCCATGGCGCGATGGCGACCACCGGCATGGCGACCGTGAGCGAGCCGCAGCCGCGCGTCTCGGGCGGACCCGAGACGAGGCTGACGACGCCGACGACGCTGCCCCCTGCCAGTGCCGGCCCACCGGAATCGCCCTGGCAGGCCGAGGGACCGAAGCCGCGCGCCATCATCTGCAGGTCGCCGAGGGCCGTGTAGCCCGAGGGCGAGCGCTGCAGCACGGGAAGCGTCACGCGGCGGAGCTGACCGGCGCTGCGCATGTCGTCGAGCTGCTGGCGGCCGAAGCCGGCGATCGTCACCCGCGTGCCGGGCGCCGGATCGCGGCCGCCGAGGCGGGCCGAGCCGAAGCCGGACGGCGGCAGGTCGCGCATGGTCAGCACGGCGACGTCGATGGGCGCGGTGCTGCCGGTCGGGCTGCGCACGCCGGGATGGCCGGCGGCGGCGAGGACGGGGGTCAGCGCGATGATGCGGCCCTGGCGGATGAAGGCGACCACGGCGAGCCGGGCTCCGGCGACGCAATGGGCGGCCGTCAGGACCGAGCGCCGGCCGATCAGCGTGCCGGTGCAGCCGTTGGCGTCGCCGGTCACGACGAGCACGGAAGAGCGCGCCAGCGCATCGCCGGCGCCGACCGCCGAACCGCCGATAATGGCGTGGGCGGGATTTGCCGAGAGGGCCGCCGCCAGGGCGGCGCCGGCCACAAGGGAACGTCGGGGGGACGCGATGCGCATCACAAACCTCCAAGGCCGCGAACGGCTTCCTCGATCCAGCGCCGGTGGGGAGCCACGGGCACCGTTCCCGTCAGGGCGCCACAGCGGGCCGACCCGCGACCGGTCGTCCAGCTGACGATACCCGATACGACGGGACGCCCCGCTTCGGATGCATAGACGGGCCCGCCGGAATCGCCCGTGCAGGCGCCGAGCGCCTGGGGACCCGGGCCGGTAAGCCTGACCTGATAGGTTGAAGGACGGCCCGTCACCGTCAAGGCGGCGGATCGCAGCACCCCGGCGCTGCGCGCATCGCCTTCCGCCGCCGGGCCGAAGCCGACCAGCCGGATGGCCGCGCCGGCCCGGGGAATGGCGCCGCTCGCCAGCGCTGCCGGGCGGGTGCCGTGGCCGATCGGCAAGGTGGTGCGGATGACCGCGAGATCCACCGCCGTGCGCCGCGCCTGCCAGTCGGCGCGGCGGTAGGCCGGATGCACCCGCCGTTCCGCGACCTCGTTGATGATCGGAACGCGGCCGGGTCCGAAGATGAGGATGCCGAGACGGCCCGCGCCGTCGACGCAATGCGCCGCCGTGAGCACCAGCCGCTCGCCGAGCACCGCGCCGGTGCAGAAGCCCTGGCCGCCGGTGATGATCACCGTCTGCGGCGCTACGGGGTCGCTGGCGGGCACCGGAGCGCCGCCGATCACCGCCCCGGCCGGGGCGGCGCCGATGAGAACCAGCCCGGCCATGGCCCGGAAGAACGTCCGGAAGAACTGATGCACGTCGCCACCTCGAAATCGTCGGCCTGAGAAGGCCCCGTGCCGGCCCACCGTGTCAACACGATGGCCGGTCAGCCCGCCGCGCCGATGAACCTCGGCGCCGCACGTCGCCACGTATGGCCAGCCGCAGCGAGATCCCATGAGCCTGATCCTGACCCAACCGCCCGCCGAGGAGCCGCTCGGCCTCGCCGATCTCAAGGCCTTTCTCAAGGTCGAGGGATCGGAGGAGGACGGCCTGATCCAGTCGGTCGCCGCCGCCGCCCGCGCCCATCTCGAGGCGATGACCGGCCGCGCCTTCGTCGCGCAAGGGTGGCGCATCCGCCGCGACGCCTGGCCACCGGCCGGGCGCCTGACCCTGCCGCTCGGTCCGGTCGCCAGCCTCGACGCCGTGACGGTGGAGACCGGCGACGGCGCGGTGAACGTGCCGCTCGACCGCTTCCGCCTCGACGGCGCGGCCCTGCCGCCGCGCCTCGCCTGGCAGCCGGGGAGCGTGCCGTCCCCGGCGGTGCCGCTCGCGGGCATCGCCATCGACGTGACGGCGGGCTTCGGCTCGCCCGCCGCGGTTCCGCCGCCGCTGGTCCAGGCCATCCGCCTGCTCGCCGCCTACTGGTTTGACAACCGCTCGCTGGTGACCGTCGGCCACGAGGTGGCGGTGATGCCGCGCATGGTCGCCGACCTTGTCGCTCCCTTCGTCGCACGGAGGCTGACATGAACCCCGGCGCCTTCCGCCACCGCCTCTTTGTCGAGGCGCCCTACGAGACCCCGGACGGCGCCGGCGGCGTCACCCGCGCCTTCGAGACCGTCGGCCTCATCTGGGGACTGATCGAACCGATGGGCGGCACCGAGGCGATGAGCCAGGACCGTCTCGCCCAGCGCCTCACCCACCGCATCACCATCCGCGCCTTCACCGGCCTCACCGCGGCGCACCGCCTGCGCAAAGGCGCCCGCTTCTTCGAGATCCGCGCCATCAGCGCGGACGTGCCGGCGCGCCGCCTGATGACCCTGTCCTGCGAGGAGATCGCCCCGTGAAACCGCTCGTCACCGTCGCCTTCGGCGGGCTCTCCGCCGACGCCCGCCTGCCCGGCTGGACCGCGCCCTTCCTGGTGCGCCTCGCCGACCGCTTCATGCTCGAGGCCGCCAATGGCGGGCCGCCGCTGCGCCTCGTCCGCAGCGACCGGGGTGTCGCGGTGGTCGATGAGGCGCCCGACGCCTTCGCCCGCGAGTTCGGAGCCCTCGACCGACCCGCCGCGCCGCGCCTCGGTCCCGCTGCCGACCGCCTGCGCGCGGGAGGCGTGTGATGAGCCTCGCCAGCCTGGCGCTGCGCCGGTCGCTGCACGACGTGCTCAACGCCCATGCCCCGCTCGTCGCCACGCTCGGCGGCGCGAAAGTCTATGACGAGCCGCCGCGCACCGCCGCCTTTCCCTATGTGACCCTCGGCGATGCCCGCACCACCGACTGGTCGACGGGCGATTCCGCCGGCCACGAGCACGCCCTGACCCTGCACGTCTGGTCGCGCCAGGGCGGCCAGTCGGAAGCCCATGTGGTGGCCGGGGAGGTGATGTCCGCCCTCGAGACGGTGCCGCTCACCCCCCTCGGCCAGCGCGTCGTCAACCTGCGCTTCGCCACCGCCGACATCCGCCGCGAGGAGGATGGCCGCACCTGGCATGGCGTCGTCCGCTTCCGCGCCGTGACCGAGCCGGCCTGACCCCTTCTGACCCTCATCCGGAGATCCCCATGGCCGCCCAGAAAGGCAAGGACCTGCTCGTCAAGATCGCCGACGGCGAGAGTTTCGTCACCGTCGCCGGCCTGCGCTCGCGCCAGTTGCGCTTCAATGCCGAGACCGTCGACGTCACCCATGCCGAGAGCGCCGGACGCTGGCGCGAACTGCTCGGCGGCACCGGCGTCAAGCGCGCCTCGGTGTCGGGTTCTGGCATCTTCCGTGACGGGGCCTCCGACGCGCTGATGCGCCAGGTCTTCTTCGACGGGGCGATCCGGACCTTCCAGGTGATCGTGCCGGATTTCGGCACGGTGGAGGGGGCGTTCCAGGTGACGGCGCTGGAGTTTGCCGGCAACCACAACGGCGAGGTGACCTACGACATGGCGCTGGAGAGCGCCGGTCAGCTCGGCTTCAGCGCCGCATGAAGCGCTTGAATCGAAATTCTCAGGGGGGCGGTACGAGGTCGTCACCACCGGCGCCAACTCCCTGCGGGACCGGCCAAAACACCCTTCCACCTGAATCACCGTGTCACCAGCGGAGGCTTCCATGCCCAATGCCCGTCGCGGCGAGATCGAGGCTGAACTCGGCGGCGCGACGCGCCGCCTGGTGCTGACCCTCGGGGCCCTCGCCGAGCTTGAATCCCATTTCGAGGCGCAGGATCTCGTCG
>CAZEZD010000209.1:0-5508 GCA_964516115.1 uncultured Hyphomicrobiales bacterium | reverse complement strand
CCTGGGAGAGCACGCGGTCGCGGGCGCCGCCACCGATGGCCACCATGGCGATGACGGCCGCAACGCCGATCACCATGCCGAGCATGGTCAGCGCCGAGCGCAGCTTGTGCGCGCGCAGGGCCGACAGGGCTTCGCGGATGGCTTCCATCAGGCTCATTGGACTAGTTTATCATCATGGAATCGTTTGCCACATGAAATGCTCGTCATGATTCCGGAGGCAGGAAAATGCACAGCGAGCGCCGGTGATTTCCGATTTCTTTAGAGTGCCCCATTACCTATGGGGACCCGAAAGGCAGATCATGGGCGAGACATGGATGGATTGACGGCGCCCAGCGAGCCCGCTGCGCGACCGGCGCGTCGAGGCCTGCGATCCTATCTCGCCGCGCTGCTTCTCGTCGCGCTGCTGCCGATGATCGTGGCCGCGGCCGTCGCGGTGATGCAGGCCCGGCGCGCCTTTGAGGCGGAGACCTCGACCCGGCTGATGGAGACGGCCCGCACCCTCATGCGTGCCGCCGAGAGCGAGCTGGAAGGCGGCGCGACCCTTCTCGGCCTTCTCGCCCAGGTGCCGCATGCCGGATCGGTCCCGGGCGCGGTCGACCCCTGGTCGGCGGCGGCCGAACGGCAGATCGGCGGGCGTCTCGTGGAAGAGGTCTTTGCGCCGAACGAAACGATTCCGGACGGCCCTGGCCTGTCGCATCACGGTGTGCCGTTCGAGACGATCCGGCGCGCCATGCAGACCCGGAGGGTCGCCGTCTCCAATCTCTTCATCGATCCGGGAACCAACCAGCCCCGTATCGCCATGGTGATGCACATCGCGCTGTCCGACGAAGGGTCGCGCTTTGCGGCGCTGGTGGTGCCGCCGGACCGGCTGGTGCAGGTGCTTCAGGGGCGCCGGCCGGATGCCGGCGATCTTCTCGTCGCGGTGACGGATGGGCAGGGGCTGATCGTCGCTCGCACGCGCGACGCTGCGCGGTTCATCGGCCGGCCCGCTCCCAACTGGGACAAGCTCAAGGCTTTGGGGCGGGAGAGCGGCGTGATCGATGCGGTGACCTCGGAGGGGAACCCCATCGTGCTGGCCTTCCAGGTTCTGCGGGGCACGCCGGGCTGGGTCCTGGCGGTGGCGGAGCCGCGCGACGCCTTCCGCGCACGCGCGCGCGGACCCTTCATCGGCCTCGTGACCGGCGCCCTGGTCGCCGTCGTTCTGGGGCTGCTCGTGGCCATCTGGGTCGGCCGCACCATCCTCACCCCCGTCGTGGCGCTGGCGCACCGTGCCAGGCAGATCGCGACGGCGGCCGGGACCGCGCCGACCACCGAGGTCGAGCCCTCCCACATCGCCGAGTTCGAAGCCCTGCGGGTGAGCCTCTGTCAGTCGGAAGCCGCGTTGAGACGGCGGGCGGAGGCGGAGGCCGAGGCCGCCGCCCGGCTGGCGCGCAGCGAGAGGCGCTACCGCGTGCTCGCGAGCACAGGCGCCCTCGTCTTCTGGCGCCGCGATCCTGCGGGCGTCGTCACCGCCACGGGTTGGGATCTGCTGACCGGCAAGTCTGCCGCCTTCGATGCCTCGTGGGTGGCCTTCGACGCCTCCTGGTACGACAACCTGCATCCGGACGATGCCCCGGTGGTGCGCGCAGCCTGGCGGGAGGCGCAGCAAAGCCGCGACCACTACGACATCGAGTATCGCGTGCGCCGTTCCGACGGCATCTGGCACTGGGTCCGCTCGCGCGGCTCGAAGGTGGAAAGCGAGGACGGGACGGGCGAGGAATGGATCGGCGTCATCGAGGACGTCGACGCCCGGCGCGAGGCGCAGGCGCGCGCCGCCCACATGGCCCACCACGATGCCCTGACGGGGCTCGCCAACCGTGCTCTCTTCCAGGAGAAGCTGCTGGACGCGGTCGGTCAGGCAGGAGAACCGGCCGGTTGCGCCGTCCTTTGCATCGACATCGACCGGTTCAAGGTGGTCAACGACACGCTCGGCCATAGCGTCGGCGACGCGCTGCTCGTGGCGGTCAGCGAGCGTCTGCGGGCCTGCCTCCAGGACGGCGACGTGCTGGCGCGGCTCGGCGGCGACGAGTTCGGCATCATCCAGAGGAGCCAGACGCAGCCGGCGGCCGCCTCGACCCTTGCGGGCCAGGTCATCGATGCCCTCGGCGCACCCTACGATATCAGGGGCCAGAGCGTCATCGTCGGCGCCAGCGTCGGCATTGCACTCGCCGACGGCGAGGGCGCGGACGCCGTCCTCAAGAACGCCGACATGGCGCTTCATCGCGCCAAGGAGGACGGCCAGGGCCGCTTCTGCTTCTTCGAGCCGGCGATGAATGCGCGCATGCACCAGCGGCACCGGCTCGAACGCGACCTGCAAAGGGCCCTGGCGGAGGAACAGTTCGTGCTCTTCTACCAACCGGTGGTCACCGTCGCGAGCGGCGCCATCGCCGGCTTCGAGGCGCTGGTGCGCTGGCGTCATCCGGAGCGCGGTCTCGTTCCCCCGAACGAGTTCATTCCCGTGGCGGAGGAGACCGGGCTCATCGGCCCCCTCGGCCGATGGGTCCTGGAGCAGGCCTGCGCACAAGCGGCCGGCTGGCCGCAGGGGACCAGGGTCGCCGTCAATGTCTCGCCGAAGCAACTCGCCGACCGCCAGTTCCCCGATATCGTCGAGGCGGCGCTGAGACATGCGGGCCTGCCGGCATCGCGGCTGGAACTCGAGATCACCGAAAGCACGCTCATGGCCGATGTCGAGGGCGCCACCAGCGCCCTGCTGCGGTTGAAGATGATCGGCTGTGCGCTGGCCATGGACGACTTCGGCACGGGCTATTCATCGCTCGGCTATCTGCGCACCTTTCCCTTTGACAAGGTCAAGATCGACCGCTCCTTCGTCCAGGATCTGTCGGCGACGCGCGAGAGCAGCGCCATCGTCCGCGCGGTCACGGGGCTCTGCGACAGTCTCGGCATCGTCAGCACCGCTGAGGGGGTGGAAACGGAGGCGCAGCTTGCCTTCCTGCGCAGCGAGGGGTGTACCGAGGCGCAGGGATATCTCTTCGGCCGGCCCGGCCCCGCCGAGGACATCGCCGCCCTTTTCGCGGCCTTTCAGGCCTCGCCCTCATGGCGGCAGGGCGAGCCATCCGGCACGGTGGTGACCGTCGGGAGCGAGGCCGCGCGGCGGACGGCGCGCGATCGCGCGTGACCTGCGGGCGATCCATGCGCGGCGACCGGCTTCCCGTCGCGCGGCGCTTGGGCTAAGGGCAGGGAAAACCGCCCTGTCGCGGCAAGCCCGAGGATCGCCATGGCCAAGTTCGTGCCCCCCGTCTCCCCGCTCGCGCCGAAGACGGTGCCCGTCCTGCCGCCGCTCGACGGCGTGACGCTGGCGACCGCCGAGGCGGGCATCCGCTACAAGGGACGCACCGACGTGCTGGCCGTCGGCCTCGCGAAGGGAACCACGGTGGCCGGCGTGTTCACGCGCTCCAAGTGCCCCTCGGCGCCGGTCGACTGGTGCCGGGACAATCTCCCCGGCGGTCAGGCGCGGGCGCTGGTTGTCAATTCGGGCAATGCCAACGCCTTCACCGGCAAGAAGGGCCGCGAGGCCGTGGCGCTGACCGCGAAGATCGCCGCCAAGGCCGCCGGCTGCAAGCAGTCGGAGGTCTTTCTCGCCTCCACCGGCGTCATCGGCGAGCCGCTGGATGCGACCAAGTATGACGCCGTGCTCGATGCGACCTTCGCCGCCGGCAAGGCGGATGGCTGGCTCGATGCCGCCAAAGCCATCATGACCACCGACACCTTCCCGAAGGTGGCGACCGCGACGGCTACGCTCGGCGGCGTCACGGTGACCGTCAACGGCATGGCCAAGGGCGCCGGCATGATCGCGCCCGACATGGCGACCATGCTCTCCTTTGTCTTCACCGATGCGCCGATCGACGCGCCGGCCTTGCAGGCGCTGCTGTCCAGGGGCGTCAAGACCACCTTCAACACCGTGACGGTGGACAGCGACACGTCGACCTCGGACACGCTGATGCTGTTCGCCACAGGGGCTGCCGAGAGGCGCGGTGCGCCGCGCATCGCCAGCGTCACGGACCGTCGCCTCGCCGGCTTCCGCAAGGCGCTCCAGGCGGTTCTCGCCGATCTCGCCGAGCAGGTGGCGCGTGACGGCGAGGGCGCCCGCAAGCTGGTGCATGTCGTGGTCAAGGGCGCGGTGTCCAACGCCTCGGCCTTCCGTGTCGCCAAGTCGATCGCCGACTCGCCGCTGGTGAAGACGGCGATTGCCGGCGAGGACGCCAACTGGGGCCGCGTGGTGATGGCCGTCGGCAAGGCGGGGGAGCCGGCGGAGCGCGACCGGCTGTCGATCTCCTTCGGCGACATCCGTGTCGCCCACGAGGGCGAGCGCGACCCGGCCTATGACGAGGCGGCCGCCAGCGCGGTGATGAAGGAGGACGTGATCACCGTGACAGCGGACCTCGGCCTCGGGCGCGGCACGGCGCGGGTCATGACCTGCGACCTGACCAAGGACTATGTCGCCATCAACGGCGACTATCGGTCGTGAGCGGAGTGTCCGATTCCGCCACCGCTCCGGGATCGCGCACCGCAAACGTTAACTTCTGTCGGCTAGAAGGGGATCTGCCATGACCCTGAGGCTCGTCTTCGTGGCCGCCTGCGCTCTGGTCGATCCGGACAACCGGATCCTCCTGGCGGAACGGCCGGCAGGCAAGCCTCTCGCAGGTCTTTGGGAGTTTCCCGGCGGCAAGGTCGAGCCGGGCGAGAGGCCGGAGGAGACGCTGATCCGCGAGCTTCGCGAGGAGCTCGGCATCCGCGTCGAAGAGCCCTGTCTCGCGCCCCTGACCTTCGCCAGCCACGCCTACGAGACCTTCCAGCTGTTCATGCCGCTGTGGGTCTGCCGGCGCTGGCAGGGCAACGTCCAGGGTCTCGAGGGTCAGAAGCTCGCCTGGGTCAAGCCGGGCCGGCTGCGGGATTACCCGATGCCGGCTGCGGACGAACCCCTGATACCCTTCCTCACCGAGTTGCTCGGCGAGGCGCGCGACTGACAGGAGAGGCCAGGATGGCTCGCAGCTTTCGCAGGATGACGTCCCTGGCGACCCGCTTTGCCGCGGACCGGGCAGGCGCGACCGCGATCGAATATTCGGTCGTTGCCGCGGGAATCGCCGGAGCTGTGATCCTCGCCGTCTATTCCCTCGGCAGCACCGTCGACAGCACCCTTTACGCCAAGATCTCCGGCGCCTGGCAGTAGCCCGCTCCCGCGTCGTCCCGTCGCGCCGCGGCACGGCCCGCGGCGCGCGTCGGTGTGACGTCGGATCAGCTCAGATCATGTACTGGCCGCCATTGATGGCCAGCGTCGAGCCCGTGATGAAGCCGCCCTCGTCGGATGCGAGGAACAGCACGGCGCGGGCGATCTCGTCGACCTCGCCGAGCCGGCCGACCGGGATCTGGGCGATGATCGATTCACGCACCTTCTCCGGCACGGCCATCACCATGTCGGTGGCGCTGTAGCCCGGGCACACGGCGTTGACG
>CAZEZD010000208.1:0-5512 GCA_964516115.1 uncultured Hyphomicrobiales bacterium | reverse complement strand
ATGGCGGCCTTCTACAGCATGGGGCGCGCCGTTCAAGCGGCCGAAAGGCAGGACGGACGGTCATTGCGGCATGGCTGCGCTCCTGCCGGCAAGCGTCGCGCGCCGGAGGTCATCGACTCCCCAATTGGCTGCCGCTGATGCTAAGACCCACGCCACGCAGGGCCCGACCCGGCGATCCCGGCGCGGCTGCCGGGGGCGTCGACAGGCTGGTCCGAATGACACTCACGCAGGATCACCCGATGACCGATCTGAAGCTGGGCAAGACCGTCGGCATGCCGGCCTCACCTGAGGAGGCCGAACTCGACCGGGTGCCCAATCCACATGCCGATACCAATTACGTCGCGCGCTTCGTCGCGCCCGAGTTCACCTCGCTGTGCCCGGTGACCGGACAGCCCGACTTCGCGCATCTCGTCATCGACTATGTGCCCGGCGACTGGCTGGTCGAGTCGAAGTCGCTGAAGCTCTACCTCTCGTCCTTCCGCAACCACGGCGCCTTCCACGAGGACTGCACGGTCGCGGTGGGCAAGCGTCTGCGCGACCTGCTCGGCCCCCGCTGGCTCAGGATCGGCGGCTACTGGTATCCGCGCGGAGGCATCCCGATCGACGTGTTCTGGCAGACCGGAGAGCTGCCGGCCGGTGTCTGGATTCCCGACCAGGGCGTCGCGCCCTATCGCGGCCGGGGCTGAACGGCTGGATCGCCGCAGCCGGCCGCAGGTGCGCCCCTGACGCTAGGGAATTGACTTTTCTGCCGGATTCGCCGGGCAAAGGCGCGTCCCACATCCCGTTTCGATGGACGCCGACCGGCCGAATCAGCCAAGGATTCGCCATCATGCTGAAGGCGAAACGCGACCTTGATGCTCCGGACCTGCCGGTGCGGCTCGACGGGCTCACCGATGAGCCGCCTCAGCGCAGCATCGCGCGCCTCATGACCTGGGCCGGTGTCGCGCTTCTCGCCGTCAGCGCTGCCCTTCTCGCAGCGCGCAGCGAAACAGGGGCACAGCGAATCGCCAGGCTCACCGCACCGGTCGCACCGGTGCAGCAGGCGCAGCGCGCAGAACCCCCGCGTCCGGCGACCGACCCCCTTCTTCTCTACGAGACCCGGCGCCTTGCCGACCAGGTGCGCCTGCTTGCCGCCGAGCGCGAGGCCCTCGCGGAGCGCGTCGCCAGCATGGAGCGCAGCGTCGGCGACGTGACGGCCTCCATTCCGAGGACCGAGGTCACGGGTCCCGCCACGCGCCAGGCGGTGCGGGTCATCCCGACCTCGCCTCCCCCATCTGCGGCGGCCACCCCTCCGGCGCCCCCTTCTTTGCCGGCTTCACCGGCGCCTGCAGCCACGGTGATACCGGATACACCGGCTGCAACCTCTGCACCGGCCTCCGCACCCGTTCCGACGCCGTCGCCCGCCGCTGTGGCCGCGGCGCCTCCCGAAGCGCAGGAGTCGACCACGATCCGCACCGACTTCGGCGTCGACCTGGCCGGTGACCAGTCGATCGACGCGCTGCGCAGCCGCTGGCAGCAGTTGCGCGCCCAGCACGGTCCCGTGCTCGAGGGACTGAGGCCGGTGATCTCGATCCAGGAGGGTGGCCGGCCGGGCAGCGTCGAACTGCGTCTCGTCGTCGGCCCGCTGTCGAACGCCAATGCCGCCGCCCGGCTCTGCGCGACGCTGTCTCTCGCCGGGGTCAATTGCAAAACGGCCGTTTTCGACGGACAAAGGCTGGCACTGCGCTAGACGGCGCGGGCCGCCGCCTCCTCGGGCTGGCGCTGGGCTCAGAAACGACCAAGAGCAGGCACCGGGCAGAACCGGACAAGCCGCCGACAGGGAGGAATGAGGCATGGCAGCCAGGCCCTTCGCTTGGGAAAAGTCCTATCCGGCCGGCGTGCGCTGGGACACACCGATCAAGATCACGACGCTCGGCAGCCTGATCGACGAAGCCACCGATTCATTCGCAACCCGCCCCGCCTTCGAGTTCCGTGACCGCATCATCACCTATGGCGATCTCGGCGAGCGTGTCAGGCAGTTCGGTGCGGCTCTGCTGCGCGCCGGACTGGGCAGCGACGATACGGTCGGGCTCTACCTGCCCAACATGCCGACCCATCCGATCAGTTTCTTCGGGGCGGCCAAGGCCGGCATCCGCCTCGTCCACCTCTCGCCGCTCGATGCCGAGCGGGTCCTCGCCTACAAGCTCAAGGATGCCGGTGCGCGGACGCTGGTGACCTCGAACATCGCGCCGCTGTTCGGCATGGCCCTGAAACTCCACGAACAGGGGCTGGTCGATCGGCTCATCGTAGCCGAGGACGCCGATTTCGGCCCTTCTGGCCTGCCCACCCTGCCCATTCCCGTCAAGCCGGGCATTGTGACCTTCTCGACCTTCGTGGCCGGGGCCGAGGCGCCGGACGCCTGGCCGCAGGTACAGCCCGAGGACGTCGCGCTGCTGCAGTACACCGGCGGCACGACCGGCATGCCCAAAGGCGCCATGCTCAGCCACAAGAACATCACGGCCGCCGTGTCGATCTACGACGCCTGGCAGGCCGCCCTGCCCTCCGGCGATCCCGCCAAGGACAAGGTCATCCTCGTCCTGCCGCTCTTCCACATCTATGCGCTGACCAGCGTCATGCTCCGGCAGATCACGCGCGGCTCCTGCATGCTGCTGCGCATGCGCTTCGACCCGGACCAGACCTTCGACGATTTCGAGAAGCGGCGGGCGACGATGTTCCCGGGCGTGCCCACCATGTGGATCGCTCTGGTGAACCACCCGCGCTTCGCCACCGCCGACCTCTCCTCGCTGATCTACGCGGCCTCGGGCGGCGCGCCTCTACCGGTGGAGATCGCGCGCCGCTTCGAAAGCCGCGCCGGATTCCGCCTCACCGGCGGCTGGGGCATGACGGAGACGTCTCCTGCCGGAACGAATGTGCCGAACTACGGCGCCCCCAAGCCCGGGACGATCGGCCTGCCGCTGCCCGGCCTCGAAATGGATATCTGCGCACTCGACGACCCGCATCGGACCCTCCCGACCGGTGAGATCGGCGAGATCCGCATCCGCGGACCCAACGTCACCCGCGGCTACTGGAACAAGGCCGAGGAGTCCCGGGCCTCCTATGCCGACGGCTGGTTCCTCACCGGCGACATCGGCTACATGGACGAGGACGGCTTCTTCTTCATCGTCGACCGCAAGAAGGACATGATCATCTCCGGCGGATTCAACGTCTATCCGCAGATGATCGAGCAGGCGGTCTACGAGCATCCGTCAGTGGCCGAGGTGATCGTTCTCGGGGTTCCCGACAGCTATCGGGGCGAGGCCGCCAAGGCCTTCGTGACGCTCAAGGAGGGTGCCGCCCCCTTCTCGCTTGAGGACCTCCAGGCCTTCCTGAAGGACAAGGTCGGCCGGCACGAAATGCCGGTGGCCGTGGAGTTCCGCGACGCCCTGCCGAAGACACCCGTCGGCAAGCTGTCGCGTGCCGAACTGCGGAGCGAGATCAAGGCGGCGGGCTAAGGGGCTGGCCGCGGGCAAGACTTGCGGCCATTGCGCGACATGCCGGCGAAACAAGGGGCCGGCACACGCAGCGCATGAGCCACCTCCCGCACCGTCGGAGCATCGAGACCGTCCACCGCGAGGGGTTGGCAGCCGGCTCCGCTATGCAGGTGGGGCACTACCGGCCTCCTCTCCGGCTGTTTCAGAGGATCGTGCTGTTTCTGGCACTGACCGTCATCTTCCACGGCTTTGCGCTCTTTGCCGTGTCACAGGTCGTGCGCAGCCATCCGGAGCTGATGACGGCCAATCCGGCCGTCGGCACGCTCCTGTGCGGAGAAGGCGCAACGCTTCGGCTCGACTTCAGGCCACCCGGCGCGGGACGTCCGCGCGGTCTTGCCAACTGGATCGAATGCATCGATGCCGCGGGAGCAGTCGACCGGGATGCCGGGACACTGGCGGCGGTGCTGTCGGGGCTTGTTCTCACCGTGCCCTTCGCTCTGATCATGGTGGGTGTCATCCTGCGGATGAACGGCGGCCCCGGCGGCCGGGGCTCCGTGATGATCAGGACACCGTCCGAGCCCGCCCGCTGGACCGACAGGCTCATCTTCTCCGTCATGGTCCTCGTGATCGCCGCCGTCATCACCGGCGCAACCGGCGCCTATGTGACGCAATACCATTCACACCTCGTGGAGCACCCCACCGCCAGCCGCCTTGCATGCGGCGAAAGGCTGACGCCGGCCATCGTCTTTCCCTACAGCCGCAACCGGCGGCTCGGCTGTTTCGACGAGGCAGGAACCGAGGACAGGTCAGTCAGCCGCTACGCCATGCTCCGGCTGCTGGCGCCGTTCTACATCGGTCTGGTCCTGCCGGGGATCTGGCTCGTGTTCCGAATCCGCAGCGTGCAGCGGCTGCGATCGATGCCGCTGCGTGGCTGATTGGACGTTGTCGCCGCACAACAAGAAGTCCTGCCATGAGGGCCGGGCGCTTGTGCGGCACGAGCCTCCGTGCTGACTGGTGACGGGGCGGGGTGGCGCCCCGGAGGCACCGCATATGGCGACATCGGCAGAAGCAAGACGCGCCTATCTGCTGCTGCTCGCCATGCCGCTGTTCTTCTCGTCGAACCTCGTGATCGCCAGGGCCATGGGCGACGCCATACCGCCCTTCACCCTGGCGCTTCTGCGCTGGTCGGTCGCGGTGGCGATCCTTATCCCCTTCGTCCTGCCAGACCTCAGGCAGAATGCCGGGCGCATCGTTGCCAACTGGCGGCGGATCACGCTTCTGGGCTTCCTCGGCATGTGGATCTGCGGCGCCGGCGTCTATTGGGCGCTCGCACAGACGACAGCCACCAACGGCACGCTGATCTACACGACCTCTCCGGTCCTGGTTCTGCTCATCGAGCGCTTCGTCTTTGGCAAGCCGCTGCCCTGGGCACGGCTTGCTGGGGTGGTTCTCGCCATTGCCGGCGTCGCGGTCATTGTGCTGAAGGGCGACCTTGCCGCGCTGGCGCGGCTCGACCTCAATCTCGGCGATCTCGGCATCGCCGCGGCGGCGCTCGCCTGGGCCGGCTATTCGCTGGTACTGAGGAATGACCGGCTGGCAACGATCCCGACGCTGCCGCTCTTCGCCGCCATCGCCATGGCGGGCGTCGCGACTCTCCTCCCTTTCTCCGTGGTGGAACTCGCCATGGTTGGAGGCTGGCCCATGACGCTTCGGCTGTGGATCGGTATCGCCGCCCTCGCCCTGTTTTCCGCCGTCGGCGCCTTCTCGCTCTACCAGTACGGGGTGAAGATTGTCGGGCCGGCCGTAACCTCATGCTTCCTCTACCTTCTGCCGGTCTATGGCGTGGGCATGTCGGCGCTGTTCCTCGGCGAGGCCCTGCACGGACACCATCTCGTCGGCATGGCGCTCGTCCTCGTCGGGTTGATCGCCGCCACCGCGCCGCCGGACATCGTGTCCTCGCTGAGGCACTGGCTGGTGGCGCGGTTCTCCGCCGGGAACGGCGGCCCGCCCCCCTCCCCAGCGCCCTAATTTGGGCTATAAGC
>CAZEZD010000207.1:0-5512 GCA_964516115.1 uncultured Hyphomicrobiales bacterium | reverse complement strand
TTGAGGGCGCGGTGCGCCTCGCCTACCGCAACGAGCTCGCCGCCATCGCCGACCCCACCGAACGCGAGGCGACCTACCAGCGCCACGTCGCCGAGCTCTACCAGAAGGGCAAGGCGGTCAGCATGGCGGCCTTCCTGGAGATCGACGGCGTCATCGACCCAGCGGAGTCACGCCGCTGGATCATGCGGGCGCTGAAGTCTGCCGCGCCGCAGCCGAGGCAGGAAGGCAAGCGGCGACCCTATGTTCCGGCCCGCTGATCAGCCCGATGGTCAGGCGGTCGGCGAGAAGGGGAACGCGGACGGCGTCGACGATCACCTGTCGACCTGGTTGGCGAGCGCGCAACAACAGGCGTGGCCAGGGGGACTGGCCGCACCGTTGATGCCGAGGCCCAGGGTGTGGGGACGCCGACCAATCGACGAGGCCGAAGCCGTATGGCAGGCCGCGAACGATCTCTCCGGCCAGTTGCGCTTTCCGGCCGGAGCTGACGCAGTTGCGCTGGCGCGCGCGGCTTGAACAAGACGTCCGCACCAGTCACAGTTTTCCGCTGTGACTGGCGCGGCCTCCGGGGGATCCGTCGGAACAGCAAACCCATGCGCGTGCCCGGCTTCCTCCGCGTGAGGCGCCAGCCTTGCCACCGGCCAGGCAAGCGGCGAAACAATGCGTTCGGGGCGCGCGCTCGTCAGACGGGCACCCCTGCGCCCCATGATCGGGGGAGACGACCGATGGCTGAAGGATTGAACCACCCGGAGACGCGCCGGAAGACGATCACCGCCCTGCTGATCGTCGCGGTCCCCATGTTCGTCTTCGGCTACCTGATGGCGCTCTGGTACGGTCTCCCGAATTTCGCGCTGTTTCTCGGCGCCTGCACGGCCGGCATGGCCCTCGGTGCAGCCGGAGTAATCGCCCTCTTCGGCCCCGGCGCGCCGACGGCGTTCGCGGTCATCGCGACGGTCGCGACGATCCTGGCCGCACTGTTCGGCCGGTAGTGCGTCGCGTCAGGCCGCGTCGCGTTCGCCCGGGTCCAGCGTCGCCCACCCTGCGGGTGTGCCGGTGTCGGGAAGATCGGCGCGCTCGTTCCTGGCGTGAAGGATATGAGCCTTGGCGAGCATGTGCGCGCTCACCGGCGCCGTCAGGAACAGGAAGAGCGTGATCAGCAGTTCGTGGATCGAGGGACTTCCGCGCAGGATCGCGAAATAGACCATCGAGGCGATCAGCAGGGCGCCGATGCCGAGCGTGGTCGCCTTGGTCGGGCCGTGCAGGCGACGCATCATGTCCGGCAGCTTGGCGAGGCCGAGGGCGCCGACGACGAGGAAGAAGGCCCCGATGAGGATGAGCGCTGCCACCAGCGCTTCGACGAGCGGGTGCATGGCGACCTCCTATTCGATCACGTTGCCGCGAAGCAGGAACTTGCAGAAGGCCACGGTGGTCACGAACCCCACCATGGCGAACAGCAGCGCCGCCTCGAAATACATGGACGAGCCATAGGCGATTCCGGCCAGCACGATGAGCGCGATGGTCTCGATCACCAACGTGTCGAGCGCCAGGATCCGGTCGGTGGCGTCTGGCCCGACGACGAGCCGGTACAGGGTCAGGAGAATGGCCAGGCAAGTCGCGCCCAGTGCAATGGCGATGGCGGTGGCGATCATTCGAACATCCTTTTCAGCCGGCGTTCGTAGCGCATCTTGATGCCCGCGACGGTCGCATCGGGATCGTCGGTGTCGAGGCAATGCACCAGCAGCGCCTTGCCGTCGGCGGACAGGTCGGCACTGACGGTGCCGGGGGTCATGGTGATGGTGCCGGCGAGCACGGCGATCGCCTCTGGGGTCGTGAGGTCGAGGGGGATCGTGACGTAGCGCGAGCGCAGGCCGTCGCCCCGGCGGAACAGGATCAGGTAGGCCACCTGGACGTTCGACACGACGATATCCCACAGCACGACGAGGCCATACTCGGCGATCGCCAGCGGGGATTTGAGGCGCGGCCGTCCGGGCCAGAACGGCGCGGTGGCCCAGGGAATGATCAGGCCGAGGATGAGGCCGAGCACGACCACGCCCGCCGACACCTCGTTGACGAGGAGAATGAAGACCAGCGCGACCAGGACGGTGAGCAGGGGATGGGGCAGCAGGCGCGTGCGCATGTCAGTCTCCTGCCTTCAGGCGCGCATCAGGCCCCAGAACCGCACCGATATAGGCCTGGCGGTCGAGGGCCTGCCGCGCCGTGAGCTGAAGCGCGTCGATAGCGGGGCCGGCCGCCACCGTCCATCCGATGGTGAGGCCAAGGAGCAGCAGCACCGCCGCCAGGGACGGCGCCGGCACCGGCGGCCGCGCCTCGCCCTTTGGTCCGCTGGCCCAGAACAGGATGGAGCCTGCCCTTGCGAAGCCGAAGGTCATGAGCAGGCTTGCAGCGAGGATGAAGGTCCAGATCCAGGGCCAGGACACGGCCGAGCGCGACGCCTCGAGGATCATCACCTTGCCGATGAAGCCGGACAGCGGCGGCAACCCGACCATGGCGATGGCGGTGAGGAAGAAGAGGCCGCCCATCAGCGTCTCGCCGGCGATGGCCGGGGCGATCGAGAGGCGATCGCCGGCCGCACCCCTCTGCTCCTGGACGAGGCCGGCGATGAGGAAGAGCGCGGCGCCGGCGAACGTCGAGTGGACGAGGTAGTAGAGGCCGGCTGCAAGGCCCCGCACGTCGAACAGGCCGATCGCCGTCAGGAGCGTGCCCATGGAAGCGATGACCGCGAAGGCGGAGAGGTCGCGCAGGGTGCGGCTGCCGAGGAGGCCGAACGTGCCGACGGCGAGGGTCGCCAGGGCTGCCGGGATCACCAGCGGCGCCGCGGCATCGGCCAGCGGTCCCGCACCGGCACCGAAGACGAGGCCATAGACGCGGATGATGGCATAGGCGCCGACCTTGGTCATGATCATGAACAGCGCGGCGGCAGGCGCCGAGGTTCCGGCATAGGTGGCCGGAAGCCACCAGTGCAGCGGCACCAGGGCGGCCTTGGTGGCGAACACCAGGAACAGCAGCAGGGCACCCGCCTTGAGCAGGCCGGCATCGGCCGCAACGACCTGCGGTACCTTCACGGCAAGGTCTGCGATGTTGAGCGTTCCGGTCACCGCATAGATCAGCCCGACGCCGACGAGGAAGACCGTGGAGGCCAGGAGATTGAGAGCGACGTAGTGGAAGCCCGCCTTCAGGCGCGCCGCACCGCCGCCGTGCAGCATCAGCCCGTAGGAAGCGATCAGCATCACCTCGAAGAAGACGAAGAGGTTGAAAACGTCGCCGGTCAGGAAGGCGCCGTTGATGCCCAGAAGCTGGAACTGGAACAGCGGATGGAAATGCCGCCCCCGCCCGTCCGTGCCGCCCGCCGCGAAGATGACGACGCAGAGCGCCAGAACGGCGGAAAGCAGAAGCATGGTCGCCGACAGGCGGTCGAGGACGAAGCTGATGCCGAAGGGCGCCGGCCAGCTGCCGAGCTGATAGGCGCGCGTCCCGCCGCCGGAAAAGGCCATTCCCGCGAGCACGGCGGCGAGCCCGACCAGAAGTGCGGTGACGACGATGGAGACGATGCGCTGACGCCTGAGGTCGTGGCGCAGGGCGAGCACGAGGAAGGCAGCCGTCATCGCCGGCAGCACCGCCGGCAGGATGATGAGCTGGTCGAGCGCCGGGATCATGCCTCGTCTCCCGTTCCTGGACGCGAGGCCTCCAGGTCGCAGCGGTCGGAGCCCGTCTCCAGATAGCCGCGCAGGGCGAGAACCACGATGAGCGCCGTCATGCCGAAGGAGATGACGATGGCCGTCAGCACCAGCGCCTGCGGCAACGGGTCGGCGTAGCCCGCGGCGTCCGGCACGATGACCGGCGGGCGGTCGATGGTGAGGCGGCCCATGGAGAACAGGAAGAGGTTGACCGCATAGGACAGGAAGGTCAGCCCGAGGATCACCGGGAAGGTGTGGGCCCGCATCAGGAGATAGACGCCGACCATCGTCAGGATGCCGATCGCCGCGGCGACGAGAAATTCCACGGTTCAGATCTCCTTCGCGCCGGTAGCGGCTGCCCGCGATTCCAGCGGTATGTCCATGGCGTCCGTACTTTCGGACGGCGGGTCGATGCGCCGGGAGATGCGCGACAACTGGGCCAGCGACAGCACCGTGACTCCGACAACGGTCAGGAACACGCCGAGATCGAAGGCGATGGCCGAGGCCACCTCGAACTTGCCCACCACCGGCCACTCCAGATAGCCGAAGGTGGAGGTGAGGAATGGCCGGCCGAAGGCGAAGGCGGCAAGGCCGGTCAGACCGGCGATGGCGACGCCGGCGCCGATCACGCCCTGCGCATCGACCTTCATCCGCTCGGCCGCCCAGGTGTAGCCCGAGGCGATGTACTGCATGATGAGGGCGATCGCCACCACGAGGCCGGCAACGAAGCCGCCGCCGGGCTGGTTGTGGCCGCGCAGAAAGATATAGGCCCCGACCGCCAGGGACAGCGGCAGGAGGACACGCGTCGCCACGACGAGGATCAGGGGATGGGCGTCCCCGGATTCCTCGTTCGGCCGCAGTGCCTTGATGCGCCGGATGGCGGCGCCCTTCAGTGCGGGATCGAGCAGGGCGTAGATGGCGAGCGCGGCGATACCGAGGACGATGATCTCGGCGAAGGTATCGAAGCCGCGGAAGTCGACGAGGATGACGTTGACGACGTTCGTGCCGCCGCCGCCGGGCTTCGACTGCGCCAGGAAGTAGTCGGAGATGGACGGCCCGTTGCGGGTCATCACGCCATAGGCGAGCACGGCGACGCCGAGACCCGTCACGCCTGCGATGATGCCATCCCGCAGTTGCACCGCGCGGCTCTCCTGCTGAGGCGTCGCCTTCGGCAGAAGGTTAAGCGCCAGCAGAAGCAGGATCGTGGTGACGACGTCCACGGAGATCTGGGTCAGCGCGAGGTCCGGCGCGGAGAATTGCAGGAAGGCGAGCGCCACCACCACGCCGACGACCCCGGTGAGGATCAGCGCCATCAGGCGTGCGGCGTGGAACAGCAGAACCATGCCGCTCGCCACGACGAGCGCCAGGAAGATGGTCGCCGCGGACAGACTGACCGGCAGGAGCGGCCGCGTTCCGGCGAGATGGCTCGTCGTCCAGAAGCCGTAGGCGCCCGCCGCGACGAGGGTCACCATCGTCACGCCCATGTAGCGGGGGAGCGATCCGTTCTGCAGTGCATCGCTGATCTTCCGGCTTGCGGCCAGCAAGGCCATGGTCGTCTTCTCGAACATGGCGCGGGCGTCGGGGTGCGGCAGTCCCGCGCGCACCGCCTCCGCCCGCCTGTAGGCGAGAATGAGCGCAGCGCCTCCGGCGAAGGCGACGAGGCTCATCACGAGCGCCGGCGTGATGCCGTGCCACAGCGCGAAGTGATAGTCCGGCAGCGGGCCGCCGACGACCGATCCGGCCACCAGACGCACCAGGGGACCGGCGACCTGCTCGGGGAAGAGGCCGATGGCGATCACCGGCGCGGTGAGCACCGCCAC
>CAZEZD010000206.1:0-5515 GCA_964516115.1 uncultured Hyphomicrobiales bacterium | reverse complement strand
CTCCGACGAGACCTTGCCGGACTTGATCGCCCTGGCGGTCTCGACCGCCCCCCACTGCCAGATCGGTGCCTTGGCCACTGTCGCTGTTCCCCTGCTGATGACGGGCGGATGGTGCGCGGGCAAAGCCGCGAGGGGAAGTGCCCGCAACGGGGGCTGGGCATGCACCGGCGGGAGCAGTCACACGGGCATTACCCGCCGGCACGACAGCCGCGGGGTGTGTCAGAGCCCCAGAACCCCGGCGATCTCCTCGACCGCCACCATGGGCGCGAGGCGGCCGGCCGCGACATCAGCCTCCAGCGCGGGAAGGCGCGCCTTCAGGACCGGATCGCGCTTCAGTCGCTCTGCGACGCGCTCCTGCAGCATGGTCCACATCCATTTGACGCCCTGGGCGCGGCGTTTGGCGGCAAAATCGCCGGCAGCCTCGGTCTTTGTCCGGAACGCCACGATCTGATCCCAGAGCGCGTCCAGCCCGATGTTCGCAAGTCCCGAGATCATCAGCACCGGCGGCGACCAGACCTGCGACTTCGGCGCCATGATGTGCAGCGCGGCCCGGTATTCCGCCGCCGCCGCCCTGGCGCGCGTCGCCCCCTCACCGTCCGCCTTGTTCACGGCGATGATGTCGGCCAGCTCCAGGATGCCCTTCTTGATGCCCTGCAACTCGTCGCCGGCGCCCGGCAGCATCAGCACGAGGAAGAGGTCCGTCATGTCGGCGACCGCCGTCTCCGACTGGCCGACGCCAACCGTCTCGACGAGGATCACGTCGAAACCCGCCGCCTCGCAGAGCAGCATGGTCTCGCGCGTCTTGGCGGCGACGCCTCCCAGCGTGCCCGAGGACGGCGAGGGCCGCACATAGGCGCGGTCGTCGTTGACGAGGCGCGCCATGCGGGTCTTGTCGCCGAGGATCGAGCCGCCGGTGCGCGAGGACGAGGGGTCCACCGCCAGCACCGCCACCCGGTGCCCGGCGGCCGTCAGGTTCGAGCCGAAAGTATCGATGGTGGTCGACTTTCCCGCACCGGGAACGCCGGTGATGCCGATGCGGATGGCGCGGCCGGTGTCGGGAAGGAGAATCTGGACGAGTTGCCGGGCCAGCGCCTGATGGTCGGGCTTCGTCGATTCGACCAGAGTGATCGCCCGGGCCAGCACGGCCCGGTCGCCGGAACAGATGGCCGCGGCCAGTTGGACGGGATCGGGAAGGGCGCGCATGGCGGCGTGGTATCAAAGCCACGCCCGCGAGGCGAGCGATTCGATGCCCCTTCGTGCCCCTCTCCCGCCCCATTGCGGCCACGCGCCATGGTTACGCGGCAGGACAGACGAGCCGCCCTGCGGCGCGATCTTCACCCTTCAGCCACCTCCGGGCGTCCATCTGGATCGACCCCCATCCCGCGCAGCCTTTGCTCATGTCCCGGCCGTCGACTGCCCCCGTCGCCGCACCCTTCGCCGCCCTTCGCCTGGCCGTTCTGGCCGCAACAGCGCTGGCGCTTGGCGGCTGCTTCGGCACGACCGGGTTGACAGGCATCACCGGCTCGCTCGGCGGCCTGACCGCCCCTGCCGCTACGCCGACCACGACGCCGGTCTTCGTCGCCTCGACGCGTCCCGCCTTCCGCGGCGACAGTCTGGGCGCCCCCTCGGCAGAGCGCGCCCGCTTCTATCGCCAGATCGTCTCCATGCCGCCGGGCCGGGCCACCGGCACCATTCCGCGGCCGCAGATCACTCCTGAGAACCCGCGCCGGCACGCCATGCTCGCCGACCGCGCGGCGGTCACGCCCGACGCCTTCCGTCAGCAGGTCGCGGAGGCCGTCGCGTCGAAGCCCCACGACCAGCGCGACGTGCTGGTCTATGTCCACGGCTTCAACACCGACTACGACGAGGCCGCCTTCCGTATCGTCCAGGTGGCGGCGGACGGTGGCTTCCGCGGCACGCACGTGCTCTTCACCTGGCCGAGCTACCGCCGCGTCCTCGCCTATGGCGGCGACCGCGAGGTGGCGACCGCCTCGCGCGACGCGCTCGACAGGCTCCTGACCGATCTCGGCCGCACGCCGGGCGTCGGCCGCATCCACATCCTCGCCCATTCCATGGGCGCCTTCCTGACCATGGAGGCGCTGCGGCAGGCCTCCATCGCCGGCAACGGCGAGCTCGGCGGCCGCCTCGGCGAGGTAATCCTCGCCGCGCCCGACCTGGACGTCGAGGTGTTCCGCCAGCAGATGGCGCGCATCTCGCGCCCGTCGCGCATCTCGCTCTTCGTGCAGTCGGACGACCGGGCGCTGGCCGCCTCCTCCACCGTCGCCTGGGACCGCCAGCGGCTCGGCGCCCTCGACGTGCGCAATGCCGAGCACCGGCGCATCATCTCCGGCCTCGGCGTGCGCGTCTTCACGATGAGCGCCACGGGGTGGACCGACCTTGTGCGCCACGGCACCTTCGCCGAGGCCCCCGAGATCGTCCGCCTGATCGGCGGCAAGATCAGCCAGCCACCGGTCATCGAGGATTCGTTGCCGCAGATAGCCGAGGCGCCGCCCCTGCCCTCCGAACTGCGCCCGCCGCAGGAGCAGGCGCCGATGGCCGGCCAGCCGGAAACCGCACGGGCGGTGACGACTGAAAGCCTCGAGCCGCCGCCGGCAAGGCCCTGATCAGACCGGAACCCTCGCCCCGCGCAGAATATCCGCCCGCATCGGCGCGTCGGCGGCGAAGGCATCGGGATGGGCCGCCTGCAAGGCGTCTGCCGTGGCAAAGCCCCAGCCGGCCGCCACCGAGGCGACGCCGACCTGCCGGGCCGCCTCGATGTCCCTGACCTCGTCGCCCACGGCCATCGCGGCGCTGGGGGGAACGCCGAGGCGCTTGAGCACCCGGCGGAAGCGCGCCGCCTTGCCGAATAGCGACGCGCCGGCGCCGAATGCGGCGACATGGACGGACGCCGGGCCCAGCACGCGCCGGATGTTCTCTTCCGTGTTGGAACTGACGATGGCGATGGCGGTCCCCGCCGCCGTCAGCTGGGCGAACAGGTTCTCCACCCAGGGAAAGCGCGGGATGTGGTCGATGTCGCGGTTCGCGAGCTGGCGCAGATGCGCAACGATGAGCGGCATCTTCCACAAGGGCACGCCGAGCTCGCCGATGATCTCGCGGCTGGAGAGCGAACGAAGCCTCTCCCGCTCGTGGAAGCCTGTTTCGCGGAAGCCGAACTTGCGGGCGACCTGATTCAGCGTGGCGGCGAACCAGGCTTCGCTGTCGGCGAGCGTTCCGTCGAAATCAAATATAACGAGACGAATTGGCTGCATCCGATGATCGAATGCCAGTCCGGGCCGCTCAGGTCAACGCGTCATGCCGCCGCCGGCTTCGTCTTCGCCCACGGCCCCATGCGCCAGAGCATGATGAGCCAGATGGCAATGGTCGCCACGCCGAGGATTCCGGCGATGGGCCGGGAGAAGAAGGCGAGGAACGCGCCGTCGGACTTGATCATCGAGGTGATGAAGTTCTGCTCGAACATCTCGCCCAGCACCAGGCCGAGGATGATCGGCGCGACGGGAAAGCCGTTCTCCTCCAGCATGAAGGCGAAGACGCCGAGCGCCAGCATGATGATGATGCCGTAGGTGGAATTGGTCATGGCGTAGGAGCCGACCACGCAGAACATGAGGATCAGCGGCAGCAGGACGTTCTTCGGCACCCGCAGGATCTGCTTGGCCGACTTGATCACCGCCCAGCCGAGCGGCAGCATCAGGAGGTTGGCGAGAATGAAGATCATGAACACCGCGTAGATGAGCTGCGGATTCTGCAGGAAGACGGTCGGGCCGGGGTTCATGCCCTTCATGTAGAGCACGCCGATGACGATGGCCGTGATGGAATCGCCGGGAATGCCGAAGACGAGGGCCGGAATCCAGGCGGCTGCGATCGCGGAGTTGTTGGCGGCGCCGGCATCGACAATGCCCTCGACATGGCCCGTGCCGAACTTCTCGGGTTCCTTCGAGAAACGCTTGGAGACCGCGTAGGAAATCCAGGCGGCAATGTCGGCGCCGGCACCCGGCAACGCACCGATGACCACGCCGATGCCCGAGCCACGCAGGAAATTGAACCAGTACTTGCGGAGCACGCCGCCGACACCCTTGAAGACGTGACCGACGCGCTGGGTGACCGCCTCGCTGGTGGTCTGCATGCTTGTGACGCCCCGCAGCAGTTCCGAGATCGCGAACATGCCGATCATGGCCGGGATGAAGCTGACACCCTGCATCAGCTCTACCGTGCCGAAGGTGAAGCGCGGGAAGCCCGCGGCCGGATCGATGCCAATGGTGCCGATGCCGAGGCCGAGGAAGAGCGAGGCGAACCCCTTCACCGGGTCATTGGTGGCGAGGAACACCGCGCAGGTGAGGCCAAGGGCGGCGAGCCAGAAATATTCGAAGCTGGAGAAGGCCAGCGCGAACTCGGCGAGGGCGGGGGCGGCCAGCACCAGGATGGCGACACCGATGAGCCCGCCGAGCGCCGAGGTGACGAGGTTGGTGCCGAGATTGAGGTCGAGCTGCCCCTTCTTGCCCATCAGGTAGCTCTCGTCCGTATAGGCGGCCGAGGCGGGAGTTCCGGGCATGCGCAGCATGGCGGCAGGGATGTCGCCGGCGAAAATCGCCATCGCGGTGGCGGTGACGATCGCCCCCAGCGCCGGCACCGGGTCCATGAAGAAGGTGACCGGGATCAGCAGGGCGGTCGCCATGGTGGCGGTGAGGCCGGGCATGGAGCCGACAAACATGCCGAACATGCCCGAGGCGATGATGATCAGGATCACGTCCCAGCGGAAGACGAGTGCAAAGGCCTGCAGGAGGATATCGACGGTCACGGGGCGCTCCTCACAGGAACCAGTCCATCAGGCCGCGCGGCAGCGGCACGCGCATCAGGCTCGCGAAGAACCAGTTGATGCCGAAGGCCGCAACGAGCGCAGTGACGACGGCGACCGGCACGCGGACCTTGAACCAGAGGAAGAGGATGAGAAGGACGACGAGAGTCAGCGGCACAAAGCCGACCGCGTCGAGGATGAAGATATAGGCCAGCGCGGAGCCGAGGACGAGAAGCGCCGAGACGACATTGACCGGATCGCGCGCCCACGAGGGAACCTCGGCCAGCGGCGCGCCCGCCCGCCAGGAGGCATAGCCCCGAATGACCATCAGGAGACCGCAGAGGATCATCAGCACGGACAGCAGGCGTGGGAACACCGCCGGGCCGTAGTTCTGGCCCGGGAACTCCGGAAACCTCAGCGTCAGGACGATGACGAGGAGGGCGGCGGCGATCATGATCGCCCCGCTCACGAGATCGTTGAAGCGCACGGGAAGGCCCTCGCCGCGGAGAAGGAACGGGGCGGCCCGGAGGAAGGGCCGCCCCGCACGAAAAGATCAGGCCGAGCGGGCGAGACCGGCCGCCTTCATGGCGACGCCCATGGCAGTGTTGCCCTCGTCCATGAACTTGGCGAAGCCGGCGGCATCCGCCCATTTCACGCCGAAGCCGCGGGCCGACATGAAGTCGCGGAATTCCTTGGATTCGTTGA
>CAZEZD010000205.1:0-5519 GCA_964516115.1 uncultured Hyphomicrobiales bacterium | reverse complement strand
CCTTGAGGTCCTTGATGATGGTGACGCTGTCGCCGTCCTTCAGGATGGCGCCGTTGGAATCCTTCACGTCCATGGTTCAGTCCTTCGCAGGTGTCGGGGGATAGGGGTGGCGGGCGCCGCGCCAGTCGCTGACGGCGTCCTCGCCGAGATAGCCGGGGCCGACGGGGACCTTGCCCTCGCCGCCGGGAATGTCGAGCACGTAGGTCGGCTGGGCGAGGCCGGAGAGGCGGCCGCGCAGGGCCCGCATGAGCGCCTGTCCTTCGGCTATCGACAGGCGGAAATGGGCGGTGCCGGGCGCCATGTCGGGATGGTGGAGGTAGTAGGGCTTCACCCGGTTGGCGAGGAAGGCGCGCATCAGGTTGGCGAGGGTGTCCGGATCGTCGTTGACGCCCCTCAGCAGCACCGACTGGCTGACGAGCGCGATGCCGGCATCGGCGAGGCGCGCGAGCGCCTCTTCGGCCCCCGGCGTGAACTCACTGATATGGTTGGCGTGGACGGCGACATAGACCGCCTTGCCGGGCGCCCGCAGCGCACGGACGAACTCCGCCGTGACGCGCTCGGGCGCCACGACCGGCACGCGCGTGTGCCAGCGGATGACCTTCACATGCGCAATTGCGGCAAGCGCCCGGGTGACCGCCCGCGCTCGCCGGGCCGAGAGCACGAAGGGATCGCCGCCGGTGAGGATCACCTCGAAGATGTCCGGCCTCGCGGCGATGTAGGCGAGCGCGGCCGCGAGCTCCGCCGCATCGAGGCCGCCGCGGCCCTGCGGCCCGACCATCTCGCGGCGGAAGCAGAAGCGGCAGTAAACCGGGCAGACATGGACCAGCTTGAGGAGGACGCGGTCGGGATAGCGGTGGACGATGCCCGGGACCGGCGAATGGGCGTCGTCGCCGATGGGGTCGGCGCGTTCCCCGGGGCGGGTGTCGAGCTCCCGGATGTCGGGCAGGAACTGGAGGGCGATCGGATCGGTCGGCCGGTCCCTTCCGGCGGGCTTTTCCATCAGGTCGGCCATCACCGGCGTCACCGCAATGGCATAGCGCTCACCCACTTTCGTCGCATCGGGACCGGCCGCGGGCGCGATGAGACCGGCCGAGACGAGCTCGGCCGCCGTGCGCAGGGTGCGGTCGCGGGGTGCCATGGCGGCCTCATGGTCGCTTCCGGCGGCGAAGGCAAGCCGAAACAGGCGGTCATCGACGAGGGACGAATGAACCCGGTCGTCTTCACCGCGTTGAAAGAAAGAGCCCGGCCGGTGCCGATCCCCCCACAGGCGGGCTTGCCGGCAAAGAGCCTTTGGATTAGGGGGATCGCCTCCGCCGCGGCCTCCGTCCCGGCGCCGAGGACATGGCATCCACAGACGCCCAACGCGTCGTGACGAGGACCCGAAGGGGAGGAATTCCTTGGCCGAGACCGGAACCTGGAACAAGGCGCATGGGGCCGACTCGTTCGGCTTTTCGGGGCTGAAGGCCCTGCACTGGAATTATCTGGAGCCGCAACTGGTCGAGGAATCGATCGCCCGCGGCGAGGCGCAGCTCTCCGCCGGCGGTCCGCTCGTCGCCGAGACCGGCCAGCACACCGGCCGCTCGCCGAAGGACAAGTTCGTCGTCCGCGACGCCACGACCGAATCCACGGTCTGGTGGGAGAACAACGGCGCCATCACGCCGCAGGCGTTCGACCTCCTGATGGCCGACATGCTGGAGCATGCGAAGGGCCGCGAGCTCTTTGCCCAGGATCTCCACGGCGGCGCCGACCCGGCGACGCGCCTGAAAACCCGCGTCTTCACCGAATACGCCTGGCACAGCCTGTTCATCCGCAACCTGCTGATCCGCCCGGCTCGCGAAGACCTCGCCTCCTTCGTGCCGGACATGTCCATCGTCGACCTGCCGTCCTTCCGCGCCGATCCACAGAAATACGGCGTGCGCTCGGAGACGGTGATCGCCTGCGACTTCACCCGCAAGATCGTGCTGATCGGCGGCACCTCCTATGCCGGCGAGATGAAGAAGAGCGTCTTCACCATGCTCAACTTCCTGCTGCCGCCGCAGAAGGTCATGCCGATGCACTGCTCGGCCAATGTCGGCCCCAACGGCGACGTGGCGGTGTTCTTCGGCCTCTCCGGCACCGGCAAGACGACGCTGTCGGCGGATGCCTCGCGAACGCTGATCGGCGACGACGAGCACGGCTGGGGCAAGGACGGCGTGTTCAACTTCGAGGGCGGCTGCTACGCCAAGGCGATCAAGCTGTCGCGCGAGGCCGAACCGGAGATCTTCGCCACCTCCGAGCGCTTCGGCTCGGTGATGGAGAACGTGGTCATCGACCCGGTCACCCGCGTTCCGGACTTCGACGACGGCTCGAGGACCGAGAATACCCGCATCGCCTATCCGCTGCACTTCATCCCGAACGCCTCGGAGACCGGCCGCGCCGGCCATCCGAAGAACATCGTGATGCTGACCGCCGATGCCTTCGGCGTCATGCCGCCCATCGCCAAGCTGACCCCTGCGGAGGCGATGTACCACTTCCTCTCCGGCTTCACGGCGAAGGTCGCCGGCACGGAGAAGGGCGTCACCGAGCCGCAGCCGACCTTCTCGACCTGCTTCGGCGCGCCGTTCATGCCGCGCCACCCGTCGGAATACGGCAACCTGCTGCGCGAGTTGATCGCCCGCCACCATGTCGACTGCTGGCTGGTCAACACCGGCTGGACCGGCGGCATGCACGGCGTCGGCCGGCGCATGCCGATCTCGATCACCCGCCTCCTGCTGCGCTCGGCCCTCGACGGATCGCTGAACCGCGCCAACTTCCGCCGCGACCCCTATTTCGGCTTCTCCGTGCCGACGTCGGTGCCCGGCGTGCCGCCGCACATGCTCTATCCGATCAAGACCTGGCGCGACAAAGCCGAGTTCGACGCCACGGCGCGCAAGCTCGTCCGGATGTTCCAGGACAATTTCGCGAAGTTCGAGCCCTATGTGGACGCCGACGTGAAGGCGGCCGCGCCGGCGGTGCAGCTCGCGGCGGAGTGAGTTTCGCCACCGCTGAAATCGAAGAAGCCCGGCCATCGCGCCGGGCTTTTTCGTTGGCGGGCGCTCTGCACGACGAAGTGCGTCCTTCGAGGCTCGCTCGCTTGCGCTTACTCGCACCTCGGGATGAGGAGGGCGTGGATTGCAGAACAGGTGACGTGGCGGCGCAGCCCGTCTGGTCGCGACAGCCGGAATGCCATCCGCAACGTCCCTCATCCTGAGGTGCGAGGCGATGGCCGAGCCTCGAAGGACGCACTTGGCTGGTGCAAGGAAGGCAAGTCCGAGCAGGCTGAGGAGCGGGCTTGAACGCCGCCCCGACGCCTTACCCCCGCGGCTGGGCCGGCGCCGATGCCGCCGGCCGCCGCGGCGCCGCGGGACGCCGCTCGGTCTGGCGGATAGCCGCCCAGGAGTTCTGCTGCGTCACCATCGAGCGCAGATAGGCGACGTTCTGCTCGGCCTCGGCCGGCGGCAGGTCCTTGCGGGCGATCTCCTCGGCCTCGGCGAAGCGGCCCTGAAGGCCGACGACGAGCGCGAGGTTCTGCCTGACACGCCGGTCGGCGCGCGGGTGGGCGGCGGCCTGGCGCAGCGCCTGTTCCGCCTGCGGCAACTGGCGCGACAGCGCGAAGGACAGCCCGAGATTGGCGAGAACGGAAGGCTCGCCCGGGGCGATCTTCAGGGCGTCGTTGTAGAGGCTCTGGGCCTCCTGCGGGCGGCCCATCTGGTCGTAGATGGAGGCCTGCACGTTGATGATGCGCCAGTCCGGCTGGTCGGGGCGATGGGCGCGGCCGAGCACCTGAAGCGCCTGGTCGTGACGGCCGGCATCGGCGAGGGCGCGGCCGAACTCGCCCATCAGGGCGAGGTTGCGGGGGTCGCGGATGGCGACGCGCTCGAGCACCGCCACGGCCTGCACCGCCTGCCCCGTGGCGCGCAGGGCACGGCCATAGCGCATGGCGTTGGCGGCATCCTCCGGGCTGGAGCGATAACGCGCGGCGAGGGTCTCGATCTCGGCGCGGGCGCTCTGCTCCGTATAGGCGCCGCCGGGGATCGACCCCGTGATGTCGCCGCCGCCGCGGCGGGCCGTGAGCGAACAGCCGCCGGAGACAAGGGCGGCGCAGGCGACGAGAAGGATGAGCGGACGGGGACGGGCAATAGCTGACATGACGAACTCCGCGGTCGGGCCGGGCGGTGCTCAGGTCATAATCCGTTAACGTTAACGAGCCGCTAAGAACCGGTCAGCGCCGCCGGCCGGGCTGCGCCCGCGGGCTGAGCCAGCGCAGGGCCTGATCGGCGGCCCGCTCGCCCGAAGCCCAGGCGCCGCCGACTGTGCCCCACAGGCCCTCGTCGGTCGCCTCCCCGGCGAGGAGCACCCTCTGGCCGACGGGCTCGGCGAGGCGCAGGCGCTGGGCCGTCGCGCCGGGGCCTGCCACCGACCAGGCGCCGCGGATAAAGGGATCGGTCGTCCAGGAGGTGACGTGGACGTCGCCCATGACGCGGCGCGCCTGCGGGCCGAACTCGTTGGTGACGAATTCGGCGGCGAAGGCCTTCATGGCGGCGGCTCCGGCCGCGGCGAGGTCGCGCGCGAAGCGGCCGCCGATGTCGAGATACCACCAGTCGGAGCCGCCGATGCGGGCCAGGGGCTTGGCCGTCGCAGCGGTGTCGGCCTTCACCACGAAGGGCTCGTCGGGCTTCGCGTCCATCGGATTGCCGGGCAGGTGCACGATGAGATGCTCATAGGCGCCGCAGGACAGAGCGGCAATGGCATCCGCCTGGCGCTTCGGCAGCGCCGGCGTGAAGCGGATCGCGCCCGAGGCCAGCACCGAGGTCGAGGCGGTGACGATGGCGGCGCGGGCCCTGACGGTGCCCGCCGGCGTCTCGACGGCGACGCCGCGGCCGGACCAGTCGACCCGGGTCACCGCCGTCGACAGGCGGATGGGAAGGCCCTCGGCAAGCTTCGCCAGGATCGCGCCGTAGCTCTGGCGGCAGAACAGGTCGCGCGTCTCGATGGCGTTGTAGAAATCGACGCAGGAGATTTCGGCGGTGTCCTTGCCGGAATCCCAGGCGCCCTTGAGGAAGTCGATGGTCGGCTGCCAGTCCCTCAGATTGGTCGGCATGGCCGCTGCCAGCGAAATTTCCCGGCCGGCCTCGCCGGCGTCGAGGATCGCCCTCTGCGCGCGCGTGAGCGCGGCCGCGAAGGCCTCCCATTCGCCCTCGCGCGGGCTGCGCCCCTTGATCATGAGGCGCGGGCGCTCGGGATCGTCGTAGAGCTGGAAGCCTGCCGCGCGCGCCAGCGCCACCAGCGGATTGTCGGCGGGGGCATGGATCCAGTGGGCGCCGAGATCCATCGGCATGCCGAAGTTCACGGTGTCGGCGATGCAGCGGCCGCCGCTGCGGTCCTTGGCCTCCAGAACCATCACGGACCGGCCCGCGGCCTGCAGCCTGCGCGCGGCGGCGATGCCGGCGGCGCCCGCACCGATCACCACGACGTCGGTTTCGGCGGGCAAGGGCCGGGCG
>CAZEZD010000204.1:0-5520 GCA_964516115.1 uncultured Hyphomicrobiales bacterium | reverse complement strand
CCGGCGGCCACGCCAAGATGCAGTGGAAGCCCGACTGGGCCATGCGCTGGACAGCACTCGGCGTCGACTACGAAATGGCCGGCAAGGACCTGATCGATTCCGTCACCCAGTCGGGGAAGATCTGCCGCGCATTGGGCGGCACCCCGCCGGAAGGCTTCAATTACGAACTCTTCCTCGATGACACCGGCAGCAAGATCTCCAAGTCCAAGGGCAACGGCCTGACCATCGAGGACTGGCTGGCCTATGCCTCGCCGGAGAGCCTGTCGCTGTTCATGTACCAGAACCCGCGCAGCGCCAAGCGGCTCTATTTCGACGTCATCCCGCGCAATGTCGACGACTACCTGACCTTCGTCGAGAAGTACCCGGTGCAGGACGAGAAGAACCGGCTGATGAACCCGGCCTGGCACATCCACTCCGGCGCGCCGCCGAAGGTCGAGGTGCCGATCTCCTTCTCCATGCTGATGAACCTTGTGTCGGTGTCGAACGCGCCGGAGACCGGCGTCCTCTGGGGCTTCATCCGCCGCTATGCGCCGGGGGCCTCGCCGGAGAAGAACCCGAAGCTCGACGAACTCGCCGGCTATGCCGTCAGGTACTTCCACGACTTCGTGAAGCCGACCAAGGTCTACAAGGCGGCCGACGACATCGAGCGCGAGGCGCTGGAGGCGCTCTCAGCCGCCATCATGGCGCTGCCGAAGGATGCCAACGCCGAGGACGTGCAGGGCGCCGTCTATGACGTCGGCCGCGCCATCCCGCGCTACCAGGACCTCAAGGCCAAGGGCGCGACGCCGGAGAAGCCGGGCGTCTCGTCGGAATGGTTCTCGGCCATCTACAAGGTGCTGCTCGGCCAGGAGAAGGGCCCGCGCTTCGGTTCCTTCGCCGTTCTCTACGGTCTCGACGAGACGCGCGCGCTGATCAGGAAGGCGCTGACGGGAGAGTTCGTGAAGGGGTGAGGCGGGGGGCCTTTGTCCCTACTGACTGACCCACATGATCCGCGCCATCCAGGCGATTTCGGACACCGTGAAGCTGCGGTCGCCGTGATCCTGATTGAGCGACGTCAGTTCCACCGTCCGGTTGGTCTGCCGCTTCAATTCCTTGGCCATGATCTCGCCCTCGGACGTCTGCAGCACGACCCTGTCGCCGCGGCGGATCGGCGCCGTCGGCGACACCACGATCCGGTCGCCGTCGCGATAGACCGGCAGCATGGAATCGCCCTGGATCTCCAGCGCATAGATGGAATCATCGGGCATGTCGGGGAACGACACCTCGTCCCAGCCAGTGCCCGCCGGAAAGCCGCTCGCATCGAAATAGCCGCCCGCGCCGGCCTGGGCGAAGCCGAGAATGGGAAGCGGCCTGGTGCTCATCCTGGACCCTCCGACGAGCGAGACGAATTCGCCGAAGCTGGTGCCGGTGGCGTTGAGGACCTTGGCGACCGATTCCGTCGATGGCCAGCGTTCGCGGCCGTCCAGCATCACGCGCTTCGACTTGTTGAAGGTGGTGGCGTCGAGCCCGGCCCGCTTGGCGAGGCCGGACGCCGACAGGCCGTTGGTCTCCGCCAGCCGGTCGATGGCGGCCCAGATGTCGGCATGGGAAAACATGTCAGCCTCCCGGGCGGGCGCCCCGTGACACGACGCTCTTCCGACGCAGGATCAAACGAAAAATCAGGAAGAACGTCCGCTTGTAGGACTATTGACCTTTTCTTGCCCTGTCAATTGGAATATACGCTGCGCAGCGCCGCCGCCCCATGGCGCGGCCGCGATCGAGGACATCCGACGATGCCGACCATTTATAAGATCTCGCCGCGCGAGGCGTGGCAGCAGGCGGAGGCCGCCGGCCGCTTCACCGGCGCCCCCGTCGACGTGGCGGACGGCTATATCCACTTCTCGACCGCCGCCCAGGCGCGGGAGACCGCCGCGAAGCACTTCACCGGGCAGGCCGATCTCGTACTGGTGGCGGTGGATGCCGACGCGCTCGGCGCGGCGCTGGCATGGGAACCCTCGCGCGGCGGCGCGCTTTTCCCGCACCTTTACGCGGACCTGCCGATGGCGGCGGTGCGCTGGGTGAAGCCGCTGCCGCTCGGTGCGGACGGGGTCCACCTCTTCCCGGCCATGGCGGACTGAGGCCCCAAGTTGACAGGCGGCGCCGCCTTCGCGAGCCTGCCATGGGTGGTCAAGGTGGAGAGGTGCCATGTATCGCGCGCTGACGCGGGGCATCCAGGTGACGGTCACGCCGGAGTACATGCCGGAGCGCTCCGATCCCGACGAGCGCCAGTTTTTCTGGACCTATCACGTCGAGATCCTCAACCTCTCCGGCGAGCGGGTGCAGTTACGCGCCCGCTACTGGAACATCACGGATGAACGCGGCCACACCCAGGAGGTGCGCGGCGCAGGTGTGGTCGGCGAACAGCCGGTCATCGAGCCGGGAGCCGCCTTCGAATATACGTCCGGCTGCCCGCTGACGACGCCGACCGGCATCATGGTCGGCCATTACCTGATGATCTCGGAGCGCAACGAGACCTTCCAGGCGGAGATTCCCGCCTTCTCGCTCGACAGCCCCTTCGCCAACCGCACCGTCAATTGACGCCGGCCGCGAAACCGTCAGAGCGCCGTGAGGCCGCCATCGATGACGAGGGCATGGCCGGTCATGAAGCTGTTCTCCGGCGAGCAGACCCAGAGCATGGCCTGGACGATCTCGTCCGCCGTCCCCGCCCGGCGCATCGGCATGGTCTGGACGAGACGACCCACCATCTCCTCATGCGTCCGACCGGGTTGCGCCAGCGAGTCCGTCAGCATCGGCGTTTCGGCGAAGGCGGGGCAGATGGCGTTGATGCGGATGCCCTTGCGCGCCACTTCCGCCGCCGCCGTCTTGGTCAGGCCGATCACAGCGTGCTTGGCGGCGGCATAGGCAGCGAGCAGCGGCGCGCCGGTGACGCCCGCCACGGAGGCGGTGTTGAGGATGACGCCGCCGCCCTGGCGCTCCATGACGGAGATCTGCGCCTTCATGCCGTGGAAGACGCCCATGACGTTGATGTCGAACATCCGCCGCATCACCGCCTCGTCGGTGTCGACCAACTTCATGGTGCCATGCGCCACGCCGGCATTGTTGAGGGCGACGTCGAGACGGCCGAAGGTATCCGCGCCGGCTGCGACGAGAGCGGCGACCGCAGCGCCATTGCCGACGTCGGTCGGCCGCGCGACGACCTTCGCTCCGGCCGCCTCGGCGAGGCGCCGGGTCTCGGCGAGCCCTGCCTCCTGGATGTCGCCGAGGACGAGGCTGGCGCCCTCCTCCGCGAAGCGCTCTGCGGCCCGTCGGCCGAAGCCGCTCGCGGCCCCGGTGATGAGGACGACCATGCCCTCGTAGCGCCGGATCGCGGTCATCACGGACCCTTTTCGATGACGTCGACGGCCATGCGCGCGAGGATCGGAATGTTGTCGCGCACCTGCAGCGCCCGTTCCGGATTGGAGGCGTTGCCGGACAGCGCGCGCTTCAGCACGCCCTGCAGGATGGCCGCCATGCGGAACAGCGAGAAGGCGAGATAGAAGCTCCAGTCGGGGATGCCGTCGATGCCGGTGCGTTCGCAGTAGCGCGCGACATACTCGGCCTCGGTCGGGATGCCGATGGCCTTGCGGTCGACCCCGGCGAGGCCGCGGAACGAGCCGGCATGCGGCAGCCGCCAGTGCATGCACTGATAGGCGATGTCGGCGAAGGGGTGGCCGATGGTGGAGAGTTCCCAGTCGAGGATCGCCAGCAGTTCCGGCCGGTCCTTGGCGAAGATCATGTTGTCGATGCGGTAGTCGCCATGGACGAGAGACGAGCGGCCGTCGTCGGCCGGCAGATTCTGCTCGAGCCAGGCGATGACCTTGTCGACATCGGGCAGGTGGTCGGTCTCGGAGGCCCGGTACTGCTCGGTCCAGCGCGACAGTTGCCGGGCGAAATAATTGCCGGGGCGGCCGAAATCGGAAAGGCCGACCTGGGTCGGATCGACCGTGTGCAACGCCGCCAGCGCCGCGTTCATGGCATCGTAGATGGCGGTGCGATCCGCCTGCGAGACCTCTGGAATGGCCGGGTCCCAGATGATGCGGCCGTCGACGAACTCCATGACGTAGAAGGCCGTGCCGATGACGCTCTCGTCCTCGCATAGCACGTGCATCTTCGGCACCGGCACCGGTGTTCCGCCCAGCGCCTTCATGACGCGATACTCGCGGTCCACGGCATGGGCGGATTTCAGCAGTTGCCCCGGCGGCTTCTTGCGCAGCACGGCGCGCCCGCCCGCGTGGGTCAGCATGAAGGTCGGGTTCGACTGGCCGCCGGCGAACTTCTCGGCCTTCACCGGCCCTTTGAAGCCCGGCCAGTGCGCCTCGAGATAGGCGCGGAGCGCCGCTTCATCGATGTTCATGGCAGACGTCGCCGCAGGCGTGGCCAAGGCTCAAGCTCCTTCGAGATCGTCAACCGGGGGTGCGCAACGGCGCGGGAACCCGCCGGCCCTGTTCGGACCGGCGGGGGAGAGTCTGCCACGCCGGCCGCCCCCCGTCCTCTCCGACGGACGGCCGACGGCTGCGCGGGATCAGACGACCTCGAACAGGCCGGCAGCGCCCATGCCGCCGCCGATGCACATCGTGACGACGACATGCCTGGCGCCGCGGCGCTTGCCCTCGATCAGGGCATGGCCGGTGAGACGCGCGCCGGAGACGCCGTAGGGATGGCCGACCGCGATGGCGCCGCCATTGACATTGAGCCGGTCGGCCGGGATGCCGAGCGTGTCGCGGCAGTACAGCACCTGCACGGCGAAGGCTTCGTTGAGCTCCCACAGGTCGATGTCGTCGACCGTCATGCCGGCGCGCTTCAGGAGCTTCGGCACGGCGAAGACCGGGCCGATGCCCATCTCGTCCGGCTCGCATCCGGCGACCGCGAAGCCCTTGAAGATGCCGAGCGGGGTGAGGCCGCGCTTCTCGGCGAGCTTGGCCTCCATCACCACCGCCATGGAGGCGCCGTCGGAGAACTGGCTGGCATTGCCGGCGGAGATGACGCCGCCCTCGATGGCCGGGCGGATCTTGGCGACGCCCTCATAGGTCGTGTCGCCGCGGATGCCCTCGTCGTCGGTGAGGGTCACCTCCTCCTCCCAGGTGCGCACCACCTCCTTCTTCTCGTTCACCTCCGACTTCAGCATCTTGGTGGTGAAGGGGACGATCTCCTGATCGAACTTGCGACCCTGGCGGGCAGCAGCGGCACGCAACTGGCTCTCGACGCCGTACTGGTCCTGCCGCTCGCGCGAGATGCCGTAACGCTTGGCGACCGTCTCGGCCGTCTGCAGCATCGACCAGTAGATCTCCGGCTTCTTCGCCTTCAGCCCCGGGTCCTGGAAATTCGACCTGTTGGCCTGGTTCTGCACCAGCGAGATCGATTCCACGCCGCCGGCGACATAGATGTCGGCCTCGCCCGCGATGATGTTCTGCGCCGCGGTCGCGATGGTCTGCAGGCCGGAGGAGCAGAAGCGGTTGATGGTCATGCCCGAGGTGGTGATCG
>CAZEZD010000203.1:0-5550 GCA_964516115.1 uncultured Hyphomicrobiales bacterium | reverse complement strand
GCATCATGCCGCCGCCGCCGAAGTCGGCGGCAAGGTTCAGCGGCGGCACCGGCGGACGGTCGGCGGGACCGAGCGGCCAGAGCATGCCGGAGAGCGCGAGGTAGTTGACGTCGTGGCCGGGTGCCGGGCCATAGGGACCCTCCTGCCCCCAGCCGGTCATGCGGCCATAGACCAGCTTCGGATTGGCCTTCAGGCAGACATCGGGGCCGAGGCCGAGGCGCTCCATGACGCCCGGACGGAAGCCCTCGATAAGGCCATCGGCCTTCGCCAGGATCCTGAGGACCAGCTTCACCGCATCCGGGTTCTTCAGGTCGACCGCAATGGACTTACGGCCGCGGCCGAGCGCATCGCCCGCATTCCACGGAGCCTTGCCGGCGCGGTCGATGCGGATGATGTCGGCGCCGAGATCGGCCAGCATCATGGCGCAGAAGGGACCCGGCCCCAGCCCCTGGAACTCGACGATGGTCAGCCCGGCGAGGGGCCCGCTCCTGGTCACATTGTCCTCCCGACCGTTCTGCCGCGGTCCGCATGGCTTTCGCGCAAAACGCTAAAGCCGGCGGGTGCGTAGTCAAGGCGAGGGCGACCGGCCGTCCGGGGGATGCCGAAGGGCGGAGATGTCGGGCTGCGGCCATTTCACCGTTGCATTTTGAGCCCGAGCGGCCATCTATGCCTCGACCAAATCCAAGCGTGCGCGGTCGGCTTCGCGGATCACTGCGCCAGGGGGACTTTCATGAGCGGCAACGGCAGCGCGAAATTCGGCGCATCCTTCGGTGGGTCCTATGGCGGCAGCTTCGGCGGCACGGCGCCGCAGCCCGCAGCAGCACCCGAGCAGGCGGCTCCGGCGGCCGTCGCAGGCGACCTCATCAAGGACACCACGACGCGCGACTTCGTGAAGGACGTGCTGGAGGAATCGAAGAAGCAGCCGGTGCTGGTCGACTTCTGGGCGACCTGGTGCGGCCCGTGCAAGCAGCTGACCCCGGTTCTGGAGAAGGTCGTCCAGTCCTTCAAGGGCAAGGTGAAGCTCGTAAAGATGGACATCGACAAGCACCCGGAGATCCCGGGCCAGCTCGGTATCCAGTCGATCCCCGCGGTTATCGCCTTCGACAAGGGTCAGGGCATCGACGGCTTCATGGGCGCCCTGCCCGAGGGCCAGGTGAAGGCCTTCATCGACAAGCTGGTGGGCGGCAAGGTGAGCCCGGACATCGCCGAAATCCTCGCGACCGCCGATGCGGCGCTGGTCGAGGGCGACGCGGCCGGCGCAGCGCAGGTCTATGCGCAGGTTCTCGGCGCCGAGCCGGAGAACCTGCACGCCCTCGCGGGCCTTGCCCGTTGCGCGGTGGAGACGGGCGACCTCGTGCAGGCCAAGGCCATCCTCGAGCAGGTACCGGCCAACAAGGCGAGCGACAAGTCGGTCGTCGCGGCGCGCGCCGCACTGGAGCTCGCCGAGCAGGCCGCCGACCTCGGCCCGATCCACGAGTTCGAGCACAGGCTGGCGCAGGACCCGGGCGACCATCAGGCGCGCTTCGACCTCGCGGTGGCGCTGAACGCCAAGGGCCTGCGCGAGGAAGCCGCCGATCACCTGCTGGAGATCTTCAAGCGCGACCGCAACTGGAACGAGGATGGCGCCCGCAAGCAGCTCGTCCAGTTCTTCGAGGCCTGGGGTCCGATGGACGAGGCGACGCTCGCCGGCCGCCGCAAGCTGTCGTCGCTGCTGTTCCGGTAGGGCCTGAAAACAGCTTTGACCTTGTCGCGGCAATCTGCATCGGGGCAGTGCGTCCTTCGAGGCTCGTCACCGGACGATGCTGGCGCATCGCCGGGGCCTCGCGCCTCAGGATGAGGAGGCTGGAGGATTGCATCCAGGCTGCATGAAGCGGATCGGCCGACCTTGTCTCGACCCATGCCGTTCGCCGCCCTCCTCATCCTGAGGCGCGAGCTCCCGGCGATGCGCCAGCATCGTCCGGAAGCGAGCCTCGAAGGACGCACTTCCGCGATGCAGGTCACCAAGCTGGCGTCTACCCCCTCCGCGTCAGCCCCAGGCGCTTCGCCGCGATGCGGTCGAGCCAGCGCGCCGGTAGCATCAGCGGCAGGAACCAGTTCATCAGCGGCGCGGGCGTGATCGTGTAGCGCACCTTCGGATTGGGGGCCGACAGCGCCGTGTGGACCACGTCGGCAACCGCCTGTGCCGGCAGGGCGTGCTTCGCCCGGCCCAGCACCTCCTGCTCGAAGCGGTCGATCAGCGGACCGTAGAAGGTCGCCTGATAGCGTGACTTCTCGACAGCGCCGGCCGCCTTCTCCCAGATCGGCGTCGCGATGGGCCCGGGCGCGACGATCACCACGTCGACGCCGAAGGGCATGAGTTCGCGGCGCAGCGCATTGCTGATCGCCTCCAGTGCGTGCTTGGAGGCCGAATAACCGCCAACGAAGGGCCAGGAGAGCTTGCCCGAGACCGAGGACATCATGACGATGCGGCCGGGCCTGCCGGCAAATCCCTCCTGCGCCCCGAGCAGCGAGCCGAAGGCCTGGACCGTGGCGACCTGGCCGAGAACATTGACCTTCCACTGGCGGTCGAGTTCGTCGAGCGGCTGGTGCAGGAGCGGGCCCGGCAGGGAGATGCCGGCATTGCAGACGAGCCCGTCGAGGGGCTCACCGTCGAGAAGCTCCGCAACCCGCGCCGCTGCCTGCGACAGGCCCTCGACATCGGTCACGTCGCAGACGAGCGGCGTGAAGGAGGGGCCGAGGTCGTTGTCGAGGCGCTCGGCATCGTCCATGCGGCGCACCGTGCCGAAGACGCGCCAGCCGCGCTTCACCAGATCGGCGGCAATGGCCTCGCCGATGCCGGTGGACACACCCGTGACGACGCAGTTGCGCATGGCCTACTCCGCCGCCTGCCGCGAGCCGACGCCGTAGCGCTTCTCGATATAGGTCATGACCATCGCCTTGAAGTCGCCCGCGATCGTCGGGCCCCGCAGGGTCGTCACCTTCTCGCCGTCGACGAAGACCGGGGCGGCCGGATTCTCGCCGGTGCCGGGCAGGGAGATGCCGATGTCGGCGTGCTTGGATTCGCCCGGTCCGTTGACGATGCAGCCCATGACCGCGACGTTCAGCGCCTCGACGCCGGGATAGCGCGTCTTCCACTCCGGCATGGAGGCGTGGATGAAGCCCTGGATGTCCTGGGCGAGTTCCTGGAACAGCGTCGAGGTGGTGCGGCCGCAGCCCGGGCAGGCCGCGACCAGCGGGACGAAGGTGCGGATGCCCATGGTCTGCAGGATTTCCTGCGCGACCTTCACCTCGAGGGTGCGGTCACCGTTCGGCTCGGGGGTCAGCGACACGCGGATCGTGTCACCGATGCCCTCCTGCAGGACGACGCCGAGGGCCGCAGCCGAGGCGACGATGCCCTTGGAGCCCATGCCGGCCTCGGTCAGGCCGAGATGCAGCGCATAGTCGGAACGGGCGGCGAGCATGCGATAGACGGCGATGAGGTCCTGCACCGCCGAGACCTTGGCGGAGAGGATGATCCGGTCCTTCGGCAGGCCGATCTCGACGGCCCGGTCGGCCGAGAGGACGCAGGACTGCACCATGGCCTCGTGCATGACGGCGCGGGCGTCGAGCGGCTCAGGCGCCTTCGCGTTCTCGTCCATCAGGTGGGTGAGCAGTTCCTGGTCGAGCGAGCCCCAGTTGGCGCCGATGCGCACGGCCTTGCCGTGGGTGATCGCCTGCTCGACGATCATGGCGAACTGCCGGTCCTTCTTGTCCTTGAAGCCGACATTGCCGGGGTTGATGCGGTACTTGTCGAGCGCCTCGGCGCAGGCCGGATGATCGGCGAGGAGTTTGTGGCCGATGTAGTGGAAGTCACCGACCAGCGGCACGGCAACGCCCATGCGCGCGAGCTTCTCGCGGATGTGGGGCACGGCGGCGGCGCTCTCGTCGCGGTCGACGGTGATGCGGACGAGCTCGGAGCCGGCGCGGGCGAGCGCCGCCACCTGGCGCACCGTGCCGTCGATGTCGGCGGTGTCCGTGTTGGTCATCGACTGGACGACGATCGGCGCGCCGCCGCCCACGGTGACCGCCGCGGCGCCCTCGCCGATGGTCACGCCGACCGTCCGGTGACGGGGCTTCACCCCAAATCCCTGGATCATCGTTTCTCGTCTCCGCTCAGCCCCCGTCACATAGCGGTCGCGCCGGCCCGGCGCCAGACAGGATCGGGTGCTCAGTGGTCGCGGGCGGTTCGAAGCGCGCGCTCCCTCTTCTCCGTAGCAATACGGATGACGTTGCGTCGGTTGCAACAAAATCTGCACGCAACCGGAAACTTAACCTCCTGTTTAGCGCCATTTCGACAGGGTTCGGTAACGCCCCGGCCATGGAAATGCATATGTTCGCGCTGAATCTTCGTGGAAAACTGATCGCGGGCTTCGCCGCGCTGATCGCCATCGCAACCGCCAGCGCCGGCGTCTCCGTCTGGCAGGCGGGCATCATCTCCCACAGCATCCAGCAGGTGGCGACGGTTCGCTCGCCGACGGCGCTGCTGGGCATGCGCATGGCTGATGAGCTGTCGCAGACCGGAATCGCGCTGCGCGACCAGATGATCTCGCCCGACGACGTCATCCTGTCGCGCTGGGACTATGCCTGGGCGAGCCTCAAGGAGAGCCGCGACAAGATGGACCAACTGGCGGCGTCCTTCCCCACCGACGCGCAGCGCGAGTCCTGGAAGGCGGTCCGGCCGCTGTTCGGCGAACTGGAGGAGGCACACAAGGCGCTTCTCGCCCTGATCAACACGCCGGCGCAGTATCCGGCGCTGACCACCTACGAGAAGATGGTGACCCCGCAACTCCAGCCGCTGGAGACGGCGCTCACCGAACTCGTCACCCGCGAGATCCAGAATCCGCAGGCCAATGAGCGGCTGCTCGCCGCGGCCGTCGGCCTGCAGTCGAGCATCCTGTCGGCCGTGCGCGACCTGCGCGGCTATGTCCATCGCGGCCAGGAGGAGGAGAAGGCGCAGTTCGAGCAGGCCTGGAACCGGGTCAATGAGCGGCTGAAGACGATCACCGACATGACCGGCAGCATGTCGCCCGACCAGATGCGCGTCCTGAACCGCGTGCGGGTGGGCATCATTTCCATCCGCCGCGGCGCCACCCTCGTCATCAACGAACGGATCGGCCCGACCTGGAACGCGCCGATGAGCCACCTCACCGAGCGTGTAACACCCATCAGCGACAAGATCCTGACCGCGCTCCAGGGCCCTCTGACACCGGGCGGCGAGCGCAAGGGCGGCCTCATCGACGGCCAGACGGCCCAGCTGACGGCCGAAACCACAGCCGCCGCCGAGATGGCGCAGTCGCTGTCGACCATCCTGATGATCGCCGCCGCCCTGTCGGCGCTGGCCGGCCTCGTCATCGCCTTCCTTCTCGCCCGCATGATCGCGACCCCGATCGCCGGCATGACGGTGGCGATGCGGCGCCTGTCGGAAGGTGCTCTCGACACGGAGATTCCCGGGCGAACGCGCCGCGACGAGATCGGCGCCATGGCCGGCGCCATGGAGGTCTTCCGCGACAC
>CAZEZD010000202.1:0-5552 GCA_964516115.1 uncultured Hyphomicrobiales bacterium | reverse complement strand
CACCGACGTGCCGAAGATCGTCGACTGGTACATGGACGGCAAGATCGACATCGACAGCCTGATCACCCACACCATGCCGCTCGACGAGATCAACACCGCCTTCGACCTCATGCACGAGGGCAAGTCGATCCGCTCGGTCGTGGTCTTCTGACGCGCATGGTCTTATGACGCGAGGGGCGCGGCGGCCTTCGACCGCATCGCCCCTCGTCCGGCCGGGCTGGTCGCCGGCCGGCGCGACTATCGCAGCGCGACCTTGGCGACCTTGTCCGCGTAGTCCGCCTTGGGGTCGGCGCCGAGCATGATCTTGAGCCCGGCCCAGAGGCTCGAGGCATTCTCCCAGATCTCCGCCTTTTCCGGGTCGAAGCGGAGAAGCGTCAGCTTCGGATCGTCCTTGCCCTCCTCGTACCAGGCGGCGACGAAGCGGTTCCACAGCCGGTCGATCATGTCGCGGTCGTTATCGACCGCGAATGTGCCGTGGACGCAGGCGAAGAGGTCGTGCGACTTCGAGGCGAAGCTGATCGAACCCTTGCGCGCCAAACCGTCCAGTCCCTCGACGATGTCGGTGTCCTTCGCCGTGAAGAACCAGATCGGCCCGTGATCGCCGTCACCGTCCAGCTGGGCCGTCAGGGGGCGCATGTGACCGTCCTCGGCGGCAAGTCCGGCCATGACCGTCATGTCGGAGCGAAGGTGGCTCCAGAACGAGTGCGTGAGTTCTGCCGGGGTCGGCATGGCGGCTCTCCGAGTTTGATCCTTGTCGGGAGCCAACGCACCCGCCGGAAAATCGGTTCCGCCGCTGGTCTCGCCGCCGCGGACCATCACGCGGCTGCAGCATTCTCCCTTCAGCATGTGTTCATGTTCACGGCGCTGTCCTGCGACAGTACGCCGCAGCAGGACAGCGCCGGACCGGAGGCCAGAATGGACGACCGCGATTACGTGAAACTGAAACCCGAACTCATGGGCTTCCGTTTTGTGGGAACCGTTCCGCAGGAGGCGCGCCCTCTCCTCACGCGCGCCTACGAGGACCTGAAGGCGTCCATGGGTCCCCGCTGGGACGAGCAGATCGCCGAGAAGGAGATCTGCTGGATGAACATCTGGCAGGAGGATGAGGAGGGCGATTCCATGGAGCTCTCCGACAAGGTCCTCGCGAAGGAGTTGCACGACTGGTGCCTGAAGGCTTCCGCCGAGTTCGCCGAAAAGGGCGCGATCATGGACGGCTACGGGTTCGTGGTGAACCCGATCGGCTCGAAGCAGCAGGCCTGGCACGTGGACTACACCACCGATGCCGCCGCCATCTGGATCCCGCTCACTCAGTTCACCGACAGGAACGCGACGCAGTTCATCACCCTGCCGGAGACGACGCCGGACGATGCGCTGGAGACGGTGGCCTCGAACGTCGATGCCGTCGATGTCGATGCGCTCGCCCGCAGCGTCGACCATTTCGAGGTGCACCAGATCGTCGCCAAGCCCATGTCGGTGCTCTACATGGGCCGCGGCACCATTCACCGCGGCATCTCGAACAGCGGCGACGACAACCGCATCTCCTTCTACATCTCACTGCACTTCATCCGGGACTACGCGGTCTATCCTTATTATGCCGACGAGCGATCCGAGAAGGCGGTCGTCAACTTCAACGACTGACGCCGGGCGGGATCGGGCTTAATGGGCGGCGGTCGTTCCGCCGTCCGCGCCGTGCGCGTTACCGCGACCGAGGATCGGGTCCACCGCGAAGTGCATGACGAGGAAGACGAGGCCGCCGATGGCGAGTCCGACGAGGCCGGAGCCCGTCGCCGTCACCACCCATTCCACTGCGCCGTGCAGGGCAGGTGTCACCGCAGCCACTACCACCGCGACCGCGTGGATCGCGTGCTCGATTCCCGCCCAGCCGTAGCCCGCGAGGCCATGGACGAAGATGCCGCCGCCGACCCACAGCATGGCGAGGGTCCCGACCAGGCTGAGGGTCTTCAGGAAGTACGGCATGCCGCGCACGAGGCCGCGGCCGAGGCCCTGGGTGAGCGGGCTCACCGCCCGGTCGACGGCCGTGGGGCCGTTCATCTCCAGTCCGGTCGGCCGGCCGCGCAGCACGATGCCGAGCCCCGTCACGGGACGGTGGCTCTGTGCCAGAGCGAGACCAACATCGTCGGCCTTCACGATCAGCGCCACCGCGCCATAGACGAGGATCGTGATGCCGATGCCGACGACGGCGAGCACGAGAGCCTGCGTCCAGATCGAGGTCGCGGTGATGGTCGACAGGGCAATCGCCATGATCTCGGCCGACAGGATGAAATCGGTCCGGATGGCGCCGCCGACGCGTTCGGCCTCCAGCGCCGCAGCCGCGGCAGGCGATCCGTCGCCGGCGCTGACGTCCACCTCGGCCTCGCCGTGCGGCACGACCATCTCCAGCACCTTCTCGAAGCCCTCGTAGCAGAGATAGGCCCCGCCGATCATCAGCAGCGGTGTGATCGCCCAGGGCGCGAAGGTTTTCAGGAGGAGGGCGGCCGGCAGCAGGAACAGCAGCTTGTTCTTCAGCGAGCCGATGGCGATCTTGCCGACGATGGGCAGTTCGCGCGCGGCGGCGAAGCCGACGGCGTAGCGCGGCGTGACCGCCGCATCGTCGATCACGATGCCGGCCGCCTTGGCGCCGGCCTTGGCGGCCTGACCCGCGGCATCGTCGAGCGTCACAGCCGCGACCTTGGTCAGGGCCACGATGTCGTCCAGCAGCGCGATCAGGCCGGTGCTCACGTCATGCCTCCTTAGGGGCCAGCTCCCTCAAGGGGCCACGCCGGCCGGCAGAAGACAAGTCGCCTTGTCGCTGCCCGCCGTCGCTCTATCGGACCCCGCGCGCCTCAGCCCTGCTCGTACTCCTTCGACCAGGCTTCGGCCACCTCGGCGCCGGTGGCGAACCAGACGCCCGGGAAGGTGCGGATGAAGGCGATCAGCTCGCGGATCAGGGCGATGCGGCTCGGCCGGCCGCCCACCTGGGGGTGGAAGATCATGTCGAACAGGCCGCCCCACTTGTAGATCTCGCGGAACTCTTCCTTGTAGACGCTCAGCATGTGCTCGTTGGTGAAGATCGGCCGCGGCGTCTTCACGGAGAACAGTGCGAAGGGGGCATCGTCCAGCGACCAGTGCCAGGGCAGCTCGATCACCCCCGGCGAGCCGTCCGGCATCACGTGCCGGTAGGGGTTGATGTCGTCCATCAGCGAGGAATCGTAGAGGAAATTGTGCTGCTTCAGGAGCTTGAACAGGCCTTCCGACACCTCGCCCGCCGGCGACCGGTAACCCTTCGGGACCACGCCGACCGTGCGCTTCAGCGCCTCGAGGCCCTTCTCCATCTCCTCCACTTCCGCCTGCGGATCATCGCTCACCCACTTGTGGGAGTAGGAATGGTGGGCGACCTCGTGGCCATCCTTGAGGATCATCTCGACGCGGTCGGTGTGGTTCTCGGCGGTCCAGCCGGGCACGAAGAACGTCGACTTCACGCCCTCCTCGCGCAGCGTGTCGAGGATCTTCGGAACGCCCACCTTGGCGCCGTAGCGCCCCTGGCTCAGCACGCCGGGGCGGCGGACATTTTCCGGATCGCGCGAGGTCCACAGGGTCTCGGCGTCGAAGTCGAAAGTCAGCATCACGGCGCAGCGCGCACCGTTCGGCCATCTGACGCTCATGTCGTGCATCGTCTCGTCTCCTTGTGTCAGGCGGAGGTCCGGCAGGACCCTGCCACGTCTCAAACCTTGCCGTGCCGCGCCGCGAGGAAACCGCCATCCACCGGCAGCACTGCGCCGGTCACGAAGGCCGCATCCTCCGACGCGAGGAAGGCGACCGGCCCGGCGATGTCGGCCGGCGTGCCCATGCGCTCCACCGGCGTGCCCTCGACGATGAGGCGGGTGTAGAGCGCGTTCTGGCGATGGCCGGTCGTCATCGGCGTTTCGATGAGACCGGGCGCCACAGCGTTGACGAGGATGCCCTCGGGGGCGAGTTCGCCGGCAAGCTGGCGCGTGAACTGCGCGACGCCCGCCTTGGCCACCGCATAGGCCGTGGTGCCGGGATAGCCGGTGATGCCGAAGATCGAGGAGATGTTGACAATGCGCCCGCCGGGCCGCGGCAGGTGCGGGACGATGGCCCGGGTGACGCGCAGGACGGCGGCGAGATTGGTGTCGAGGAAGCGGTCGATCAGCGCATCGTCGCTCTCCATCAGCCGTTTCGATCCGCCGATCCCGGCATTGTTGACGAGGATGTCGATGCGGCCGAAGGCGTCCAGCGCCGCGCGGGCGATGGTCTCGCCGGCATCGCGGTCCGTGACGTTCTTCACGAGGAAGGGCTGGCCGAGCCGGGCGGCGGTCGCTTCCACCTCGGGGATCAGATCGACCAGCAGGACCTTCGCGCCATCGGCAACAAAACGCCCGGCGATGCCCTCGCCGATGCCGCGTGCGGCCCCCGTGACGATGGCGACCTTGCCGGCGAAGCGTGTCGGATCAGGCAAGGCGCCCTCCATCGACGGGCAGGGCATGGCCGGTGACGTAGGAGGCGTCGTCGCTGAGCAGATAGAGCACCCCGGCCGCCACCTCCTCCGGCTGGCCGAAGCGGTTCATCGGGTGCTTGGCCTTCTGGAAGGCCTCGCGCTCGGCGCGGGCGACGGGGTCGGCGATCGCCGCCATCCCCTGGCGGTGCATGGGGGAATCGATGGTGCCTGGGCAGACGCAGTTGACGCGGATGTTCTCGGTTGCATGGTTGAGGGCGAGGCTCTTGGTCAGCAGCGTCACCGCGCCCTTGGAGGCCGAGTAGATGGAATAGACCGGCGAGCCCTGCAGGCCGGCGGTGGAGGAGAAAAGCACCACCGAGCCGCGACCGATCTCCCGCATCTGCGGAATGAAGTACTTCGCCGCAAGCCACGAGCCCTTCACGTTGATGTCGAAGACGAGGTCGAACTCCTCCTCCTCGGCATCGATGGCGCCCTTCGAGGGACCGATGATGCCGGCCGCTGCGACCAGCAGTTCGACCGGCCCGAGCTTCTCACGCGCCGTATCGGCGGCGCGCTTCACGTCGGCGGCGGAGGACACATTGCCCACCACCGTGACCGATCCCGGACAGAGCGCCTGCGTCGCGGCGAGGCCGGCCGCATCGCGGTCGAACAGCAGAAGCCGGGCGCCCTCGCTGGCGAGGCGCGCCGCCGTGGCGCGGCCCAGCGCGCCCGCCGCACCGGTCACGGCCGCCACGCGGCCCGCGAAACGTCCGGATTCCGGGTCGACCATGGGCACCTCGCATCCTGTCTCGGGGCAGCAGCCGGAACCGCCGTCGCCGCCGCCCCCACGCCGATCGTCGGCGGAAGCCGACAAGCATTCTCGTATCGATGTTCGATACGGCTATATCGATCAGATTGAACGGGTCACCGCCCCCTGTCACCCCGTGATTTGACGGAACCGCATGTTGCAGCCTCATGGGTGGCCTGACGTGGATGCAGACCCATGGCAAAGGTGCCGTCGCGGCGCGGCCGCCGGTGACGTCAGCCGCTCACGGCGCGGGCGGCCTCGATCGCCAGCGGGGCGAAGCGGCGGCGG
>CAZEZD010000201.1:292-5559 GCA_964516115.1 uncultured Hyphomicrobiales bacterium | reverse complement strand
GCCGCTCAAGGCGCCGCCGCCGCGGCCGATCTCCGACGAGCCGATCCTGACCATGGCGAACGTCTCCAAGACCTTCCGCACCGGCGGTTTCCTCGGCCGCGGCGTGCGGGTCACTCATGCGGTGAAGGACGTCTCGCTGGTGCTGCCGAAGGGCGGCACGCTCGGCATCGTCGGCGAATCCGGCTCGGGCAAGTCGACGCTCGCCCGCTGCATCATCCGCCTCATCGATCCCGACAGCGGCTCGGTGGTGCTGAACGGCAAGGACCTCGCGAAGCTGACGCGCGAGCAGATGCGCCGCGAGACACAGCATATCCAGATGGTGTTCCAGGACCCCTTCGGCTCGCTCAATCCGCGCCGCAAGGCCGGCGAACTGGTGGCGCAGGGCCCCATCGTCCACGGCATGGACCGCGCCGAGGCGCTGGCGAAGGCGAAGGAGCTGTTCGGCCTCGTCGGCCTCGATCCGGCCTCGACCGACCGCTATCCGCACGAATTCTCTGGCGGCCAGCGCCAGCGCATCGGCCTTGCCCGCGCGCTCGCCCTCGAACCCGAGGTGCTGGTGGCGGACGAGGCGGTCTCCGCCCTCGACGTGTCGGTGCAGGCGCAGGTGCTGCGGCTTCTCGCGGAGCTGCGCGAGCGGCTGGGGCTCTCCATCGTCTTCATCACCCATGATCTGCGCGTCGCGGCGCAGGTCTGCGACCTCGTGGCGGTGATGAAGAACGGCGAGGTGGTCGAGGCCGGCCCCATCGGCGAGGTCTTCGGCAACCCGCAGCATCCCTATACCCAGGCCCTGCTCGCCTCCATTCCGGGGCGGGAGTTCGGCCTGTCGCGGGAAGCGGAGACGGTCTGAGGGGGCGCAGCACCCTCAACGTCATGCCCGGCCTTGTGCCGGGCACCCACGACTTCATGCCAGGGTCTCGTAGAGATCTGTCCATTCCGGGTTGGCCTCGTGTATGAGCCTCACCTTCCAGGCCCGCGGCCAGCGCTTGATCGAGGTTTCCCGCTGAATGGCGTCGCGGATGTCGTCGAAGTATTCAATGTAGACCAGGAGCGTCAGCCCATAGCGGCTGGTGAAGCCGGGATAGGTCTTTTGGCGATGCTCCCAGGCGCGCCGGGCGATATCGTTTGTGACGCCGGTGTAGAGCACGCCGTTCCGACGATTGGTCATCATGTAGACCCAGCCGCCATGACTTTTGTGCATGTCCTACCCTTTCAGGTGATCCATCAAACAAGTCGTGGATGCACGGCACAAGGCCGGGCATGACGCGAAAATGGTCGTACCAAGATGGAGCAACCCCTCAACGTCATGCCCGGCCTTGTGCCGTGCATCCACGACTTCCGACCTTCCAGCCCCTGACCCCGCCCCGCGCGGCAGCCCTGCATCCACTGGCCGCAGGGCCGACTTTCCAAGGGCTCCGACGCTGCCTAAGGTCCGCTCCCCTGCCAAGCCACGAGCGGGCCTTTCATGGTCGACATCGCCACCCGGGTCTACAATCACACGTGGAAGCTCGACCCGATCATCCGGTCGCTTCTCGACTCGGACTATTACAAGTTCGCGATGCAGCAGCTCATCCGGCGCTTTCACCCGGAGGTGACGGCGACCTTTGCGCTGAACAACCGCAGCGTGTCCGTCCGCCTCGCCGACGTTATCGACGAGGGGGAACTCCGCGAGCAGCTCGACCATGTCCGCGAGCTGCGGTTCCGGCCGAAGGAGCTGATCTGGCTCGCCGGCAACACCTTCTACGGCCGCGAGCGCATCTTCGGCCCCGACTATCTCGCCTTCCTGAAGGACTTCCGCCTGCCGGAGTACCAGCTCAAGAAGCGCGACGGCCAGTACGAGCTGACCTTCGCCGGCAAGTGGGCCGAGACGACGATGTGGGAGGTGCAGTCGCTCGCCGTGATCAACGAGCTGCGCGCCCGCGCCACCATGCGCTCGCTGTCGAAGCTCGAACTCGACATCCTCTATGCCAACGCCAAGGCCAAGGCCTGGGAGAAGATCAAGCGCCTGCGCCGGCTGAAGGATGAGGTCGGCACGCTGAAGATCTCCGATTTCGGCACCCGCCGTCGCCACGGCTTCCTCTGGCAGCAGTGGATGATGGAGGCGATGGCCGACGCGCTTGGCCCCGAGGTCTTCACCGGCACGTCCAACATGAAGCTCGCCATGGATCTCGGCCTCGAGGCCATCGGCACCAACGCCCACGAACTGCCCATGGTCTATGGCGCGCTGGCGCGGAGCGACGAGGACCTGCTGAAGGCGCCCTACAAGGTGCTGGAGGACTGGGCGCGCATCTACGACCAGAACATGCGCATCATCCTGCCGGACTGCTTCGGCACCGCGCATTTCCTCGCCCACGCCCCCGACTGGGTGGCCGACTGGACCGGCGCCCGCCCTGATTCGAAGGACCCGACCGAGGGCACTGAAGAACTCATCCAGTGGTGGACCGGGAAGGGCCGTGACCCCACGAAGAAGCTGGTTATCCTCTCCGACGGCATGGACATCGATTCCATCGAGGAGACCGCCCGCCGGTTCAAGGGCCGCGTCCGCATCGGCTATGGCTGGGGCACTAACCTGACCAACGACTTCAAGGGTTGCGTGCCGAACGGCGACCCGAACGGGCTGGCGCCGATCTCGGTGGTCTGCAAGGTGATCGAGGCGAACGGCCGTCCCGCGGTGAAGCTCTCCGACAATCCCTTGAAGGCGACCGGCCCCAAGGACGAGATCGAACGCTATCGCCGCGTCTTCGGCACGGCGGGCATGAAGGCCCACGCGGTTCTCGTCTGACGCCAGCGCATCTCCCTGCCAAAGGAGCCAGCCCATGCATGACCTCACCGGCAAGGTCGCCTTCATCTCCGGCGCCGGCTCCGTCGGCGAGGGCTGGGGCAACGGCAAGGCGACCGCCGTGCTGCTGGCGCGGCAGGGCGCGACCATCTACGGCACGGATATCTCCGCCGAGGCCGCCGAGGAGACGAAGGGTCTGATCGCGGCGGAGGGCGGCACCTGCGTGGCGCGCGGCGTCGACATGACCCGGGCCGCCGAGGTGGAGGCGGCGGTGGCCGACTGCCTCGCCCGCTTCGGCCGCATCGACATCCTCGTCAACAATGTCGGCGGCTCCGCGCCCGGGGACCCGGTGTCGATGAGCGAGGAGGTCTGGGACTTCCAGCTCGACCTCAACCTGAAGACCGCCTTCCTCGCGGCCAAGCACGTGATCCCGGTCATGGAGCGGCAGGGCGGCGGCGCCATCGTCAACCTCTCCTCGATCGCCGGCGTGCGCATCCTGCCCGACCGGCCGCATGTCGCCTACACCACGACCAAACTCGGCATTCTCGGCTTCTCGCGGTCGATCGCCGTGACCTATGCGAAGAAGAACATCCGCTGCAACACGGTGATCCCCGGCCTGATGCACACGCCGCTGGTCGAACACCGGCTGGCGAAGACCGTTGCCGGGGGCGATGCCGCGGCGCTCATTGCCGCCCGCAACGCGCAGGTCCCGACGGGCAGGATGGGCGATGCCTGGGACGTGGCGCAGGCCGTGCTCTTCCTCGTCTCCGACGAGGCGCGCTATGTGACGGCCGCCGAGATCGCGGTGGATGGCGGCCTGTCGGCGGCGAGCCGGTAGAGGCGCGTTGTCCCGCCGGGCGATACATCACGTATCGAAATTGCTATGATCGCGCGGAAGGAGGCCGCCATGAACGTGATGGTCACGCAGGGAGCCGAAGGACTGCCGCGGCGGGCGTTCACCGTCGAGGACGCCTTCCGCATGCTCGAGACCGGCATCCTGCAGGACGATGAGAGGGTCGAGCTGATCGAGGGAGAGTTCGTCCCGATGAACGCGAAGAACCGCATCCATCAGCGCGTGCAGGATGATCTCACCATGGCCTTCGCGCGGCTGCTTCCCGTGGGCTTTCGCGTCGGGGTCGAACCAACCCTGCAGCTTTCCGAGACCACTTTCCTGTCGCCGGACATCGTCGTGTACCGCGATTTCACCGGCGAGCGGTTGACCCCTGCCGACATTCTCCTGGCCGTCGAGGTGACGGACACGAGCCTGGCCTTCGATCTCGGTCGGAAGGCCGGTCTTATGGCGCGCCATGGCGTCGATGAGTATTGGGTCGTCAATGCCCAGGGGCTGGATGTCACGATCCATCGCAGGCCGCGCCCCGACGGCTATGGCACCGCCCTCCGGCTGTCGAAGGACGAGGCGCTGACCCCGGCGCACCCGGATCTTGGCATGGTTACGCTTCGTCTCACCGACCTGCGCTGAGCCCTATTCCGCCGCCGCCTTCCGCTCGAACGACCCCCGTGCGTGCCGCTTCGGCCGCGCCGCGATCTTCAGCGCCTCGAAATCGGCCCTGTCCTTCACTGCGTTGCGCAGCGCCTGGTCCTTTCCGGGCTGGTACTGCGGCGGCTGGTGGATGTCGACGCCGTACCAGGCGGCCGCCTTCAGCATGAAGGAGGGGTCGGCGAGATGCGGGCGGCCGAGCGCCACGAGGTCGGCGCGACCCGCGGCGAGGATCGTGTTCATCTGGTCGGCCGAGGTGATGTTGCCAACGCACATGGTCTTCACATCGGCCTCGCTGCGGATCGCGTCCGAGAACGATGTCTGGAACATGCGGCCATAGACCGGCCGGCTCTTCGGCGATGTCTGGCCCGTGGAGACGTCGACCAGGTCGACGCCGGCCTCGGCGAAGGCCCTGGCGATGGCGATGGAATCGGCTTCCGTCAGCCCGCCCTCGGCCCAGTCGCTGGCGGAGATGCGAACCGACATGGGTTTGTCCGCCGGCCAGGCGGCGCGCATGGCGGCGAAGACCCGCAGGGGGAAGCGCAGCCGGTTGTCGATGGAGCCGCCATACCCGTCCGTGCGGGTGTTGGTGAGCGGCGACAGGAAGGACGCCAGCAGGTAGCCGTGGGCGCAGTGCAGTTCCAGCATGTCGAAGCCGCAGCGCACGGCGCGCTCGGTCGCCGCGACGAACTGCGCGGTGATGCCAGCCATGCCCGCCTCGTCGAGTTCGGCCGGCACCTGGCTGTCGGGATAGTAGGGCAGGGGTGAGGCCGAGACGAGGGGCCAGGCGCCTTCGGCCAGCGGCCGGTCCATGCCTTCCCACATCAGCTTGGTCGCGCCCTTTCTGCCGGCATGGCCGAGCTGGAGGCAGATCTTCGCCCGCGAGTTCTGGTGGGCGAAGGCGACGATCCGCGTCCATGCCGCCTCCTGCGCGTCGTTCCACAGGCCGGCGCAGCCGGGGGTGATGCGGGCGTCGGGGGCGACGCAGACCAT
>CAZEZD010000201.1:0-282 GCA_964516115.1 uncultured Hyphomicrobiales bacterium | reverse complement strand
CGTGCCAGTCCGTCGGCAGGCCGTCGACCGCCGAGTACATGCACATCGGCGAGACGACGGCGCGGTTCTCGACCGTCATGTCGCGCAGCGCCAGCGGCTGGAACAGCGGCGGCCGCGGACGTTCCAGGTCGGCGCCGGGCACGCCTTCCGCGAACATCCGGTCGGCGGTCGCGATGAAGTCCGGGGCGCGCAGCTTGAGGTTCTCGTAGGTGATCGCCTTGGAGCGCGTCATCAGGCCGAAGGCGAACTGGCGCGGGTCCATGTCCCAGAAGCGGTCGACAT
>CAZEZD010000200.1:0-5584 GCA_964516115.1 uncultured Hyphomicrobiales bacterium | reverse complement strand
CCATCCACCTGAAGGTGCCGCAGCGCTTCGAGGGCAACATCGTCGCCCTACTCACCGAGATCGAGCAGTTGCGCGTGCAGCCCGACCAGGTGGCCAAGGTGGTCATCGACGAGGCCTCGGGCATCATCGTCATGGGCAAGGACGTGCGCGTCTCCACCGTGGCGGTGGCGCAGGGCAACCTGACCGTCACCATCTCCGAGCGTCCGCAAGTCGTGCAACCCAACCCGCTCGCGCAGGGCGAGACGGCGATCGTTCCGCGCACGCAGATCCAGGCGACCGAGGAAGGCAAGCGCCTCGCCCTGGTGCGCGAGGGCGTGTCGCTGCAGGAACTGGTCGATGGCCTCAACGCACTGGGCATCGGACCGCGCGACATGATCGCCATCCTGCAGGCCATCAAGGCCGCGGGCGCCCTCCAGGCCGAGATCGAGGTGCTCTGATGCGCAGCCAGACCCCTGAACGTGCCGTCATGAACGCCTATACGCCCGCCGCTGCCCGCACGGCCGGGTCGCGCGAGCAGAAGGCCTGGTCGCAGGCGCAGAACTTCGAGCAGGTGTTCCTCAACACCATGTTCGGCCAGATGTTCACCGGCATCGGCACCGACTCGCCCCTCGGCGGTAAGCACAGCGAAGCCTGGCGCGGCATGCTGGTCGATGAATACTCCAAGTCCGTCACCGCCCAGGGCGGCGTCGGCCTCGCCAACCACATCTACCGCGAACTCATCGGCGCGCAGGAAGCCGCGCCCCGCCGTGTCCCGCCGCGCTCCTGAGGCTCCCATGCAGCAACCCGCCCGCCCCGTTCCGCAGCCCTTCCCCTCCTCAAGCGAGGCCGCCGCCTTCGTCGAGGGCCTGCGCCTGACCATGGCCGAACTGATCGATGTGCTGGCGGAAGAGAGCGCGCTCGTCCGCGCGGCGAAGATCAGGGCAGCGCAACCGCTGGAGGCGCGCAAGACTGCGCTGTCGGTTCGCTACACCGCGGAAATCGCGCGCCTGAAGGCGCAGGCGCCGGCGCGGCGGGCCGCAGCCCCCCGGGCGCTCGCGAGCCTCGAGGCCGAGAGCGCCGCGCTGGGCAAGGCGCTCGAGATCAATCTCGCCGTTCTCGCCACCGCCCATGCCGTCGCGGAGGGGATCATCCGCCAGGTCGCGTCGACGGTTCAGGCCAAGCGCGCGCCGACCGCCTATGGCGCCAACGGCCGCGCGAGCGCACCGCCACCGCGTGCCGCGGCCCCTGTCGCCGTCATCCGTTCCCTGTGAACAGCAACGGCCAGTAATCGCCTACAATTCGCGCGATCCAGGCACGTCGGGATTTACCATAAGTCCTAACGTCAGTTTAGGATTTCGCGTCCAATATCCGGCACTCGGGAGAAGAGGGATCACGAGGTCCTTCCCCCACAGGGAGTTCCGGTCATGGACATCATGTCCTCACGACCGGCCGTCGGAACGATTTCTACCGGGCGGCCGGAAACCGTCCAGTACCGCGAAGCGGTGCGGACGGAATTGCCCCGCGTCCAGCGGGTGACGCAACCTGCCTCGGCGCCCGGCGCCACCGCCGCCGACGATCGCCGCACGGGAGACCAGGCGGCACGCGACGAGCGTATCCTCGCCGACCGGCGGGCGCGGATGGAGCGGATCGCCGATACGGTGCGCGAATCCCTGCAGCGGCGCATCGAGAAGGATGATGCCGCCGGCACGCTGGTCTATCGCACGGTCGACAAGACGACCGGCGAGGTCGTGCGCCAGTTCCCCGACGAGATGGTGCTGAAACTGAAGGCCTATGCGCGCGAGATGGCGCGCCGTGAGCAGGACGAGAACGCCGACGCGCACCGGGTCGAGCGGGTCGCCTGACGTCTCCGGCCGGACACCTGACCGCCGCCGCCGCGAAGGCGGCTTTTCGCGTTCAGGACCTGCGCGCCTTCGGCGCCAGCAGGATCAGGGCGACGCCGCTGAGCACCACCGCCGTCCCGACGATCATCCGCGTGTCCACGCGATCACCGGTGAGCAGGATGCCGAGGCCGATGGCCAACAGCGGACACATCAGCGTCAGCGTCGAGATCAGGTTGGCCTCGTATTTCTGCACGAGGCGGAAGAAGATGCTGTGGCCGAGCAGCGATACGAACAGGGCGGTGTAGAAGACCGCGAGGAAGAACGGCCAGCCGGCCGATGAGGCCCGCGCGAACTGATCCGTCTCCAGGGCCAGCGAACCCAGCGCCAGCGGAATGACGGAGGCGAGCCCCACCCAGGCCTGGAACTGCAGCGGTTCGACATTCTCCATCTTCTTCATCAGCACCACGCCGAAGGCCGAGGCGAAGGCGCTCGCCAGCACGAAGATCAGGCCGACGGACAGGGCAAATCCGCTCGGGTCGTACATCACGACGATCGCGCCGGAGAAGGCCAGCGCGATGCCGATGCCGCGCCGCCAGCCGATGCGCTCGCCCAGCATGGCGACCGACAGCAGCGCGGTGATCGGAACCCCGAGCTGGGTGACGACGGCCGCGCTCGAGGGTGTCGCGGTCATCAGTCCGATGGACACGAGTCCGAAGCCCCCCGCCCCCATCATCAGCCCCACGAGGGCGATCCGCCAGCGTGGGCGCGGCCAGGGCAGGAGCCACGGCAGGGCGATGAGCAGCAGCAGGGCAAAGCGCAGCGAGGAGAACAGCAGCGGGGGCACGTCCAGATGGACGAGCACGAGTTTCGTGACGATGAAATTGGTCGCCCAGACCAGGCAGACGACCATCAGGAGGATGAAGTCACGAAGAAGCATCGTCCCGCCTAGCGAAAGCCGGGACATCAGCGCAACCGGCACAGCCGCGCGGCAGACATGCCTCCCGCGGCCGGCCCCGAGAAGACCGCCTCAGCCGGGTGAGATCATCTTGCGCGGGTCGACGAGGAGATCGTAGTCGGCCTCGCTGACAAGGCCGGTCTTCAGCGCCTCTTCCTTCAGGGTCGTGCCGTTCTTGTGCGCCGTCTTGGCGATCTTGGCGGCGGCGTCGTAGCCGATCTTCGGGGCGAGCGCCGTGACCAGCATCAGCGAACGCTCGACGCCGGCGCGGATATTGTCCTCGCGCGGCGTGATGCCGACGACGCAATTCTCGGTGAACGACACCGCCGCATCGCCCATCAGCCGCACCGACTGCAGGAAATTGTAGGCCATGACGGGGTTGAACACGTTGAGTTCGAAATGCCCCTGGCTGCCGGCGAAGGTGATGGCCGCCTGATTGCCGAAGATCTGCACGCAGACCTGCGTCAGCGCCTCGCACTGGGTCGGGTTGACCTTGCCCGGCATGATCGACGAGCCCGGCTCGTTCTCAGGCAGGCTCAGTTCGCCGAGGCCGGACCGCGGCCCCGAGCCGAGGAAGCGGATGTCGTTGGCGATCTTGAACAGCGAGGCCGCCACCGTGTTGATCGCGCCATGCGAGAAGACCATGGCGTCATGGGCGGCCAGAGCCTCGAACTTGTTCGGGGCGGTGGTGAAATTCAGGCCGGTGATGGCGGCGATGCGGTCCGCCACCATCTCGGCGAAGCCGACCGGCGCATTGAGGCCGGTGCCGACCGCCGTCCCCCCTTGCGCGAGTTGCATCAGGGCGGGAAGCGTCTGTTGGATGCGGGCGATGCCGTTCTCGACCTGCTGCATGTAACCGGAGAACTCCTGGCCGAGGGTCAGAGGCGTCGCGTCCTGGGTATGGGTGCGGCCGATCTTGACGATGTCCGCCCAGGCCTTGGCCTTGTCGTTCAGCGCATTGCGCAATTGCTGGAGGGCCGGCAGAAGCCGGTGAACGATCTCCTCGGCGCAGGCGACATGCATCGCCGTCGGAAAGGTGTCGTTCGACGACTGGCTCATGTTGACATGGTCGTTGGGGTGGACGGGCTTCTTCGACCCCATCTCGCCGCCCAGCATCTCGATGGCGCGGTTGGAGATCACCTCGTTGGCGTTCATGTTCGACTGGGTGCCGGACCCCGTCTGCCAGACGACGAGCGGGAAATGGGCATCGAGCTTGCCCTCGATGACCTCCTGCGCCGCCCTGACGATGGTCTCCCCGATGGCGGGGTCGAGCCGGCCGAGCGCCATGTTGGTCTCCGCCGCCGCCCTCTTCACGATGCCCAGGGCCCTGACGATCGGGGCCGGCTGCCTCTCCCAGCCGATCCTGAAATTGCTGAGCGAGCGCTCCGCCTGCGCGCCCCAGTAGCGGTCGGAGGCGACCTCGATGGGGCCGAAGGTGTCGGTTTCTGTGCGTGTCCTGGCCATGGGGATCGTCTCCGGAAACGTCCCGCCGGGTCCGACGGGCCATCGACGTCGCGGTCCGTCCGCGCGGTCTCGACCGGATGCGGGATAGACCCGGCGGGTGGCGGGCGCAATCTCCCTCCCCGTCTCCCGCGCAGCGCCATTGCGGCGTTTCTGCCCACCCGGCAAATCCTGCCGGTTAACTGTTGCCGTGTCGGCACCGCCACACCGGACGAAGGCAAGCCATTAAAAATACGAATGATTTTGTCGCAGAGACGGAAATTAACCTTTGATTAGGGTTAACGCGGCAGGTTGCATGAAAGGCCCGTGAGAATCGTCGGGCCCGGCCGAGGACCACCCATGAGCGACATCGTCCTTTCAAAAGGCATTCGCGGCAATCTTCTCTCGCTGATGAGCACTGCCGACCTGCGCGACCGCACGCAGTACCGGCTCTCCACCGGCAAGAAGGTCAACACCGCCCTCGACAATCCGGGCAACTTCTTCTCGGCGGCGATGCTCAATTCGCGCGCCACCGACATCACCAACCTGCTCGACGGCATCGGCACCGCCATCAAGACGCTGGAAGCGGCAGACAACGGCATCCGCTCCATCGTCCGCGTGGTGGAGAACGCCCAGGCCCTCGCCCGCCAGGCACAGGGCTCGGCGGCGACCACCGCCCGCCTCGGAGGTGTCCTGCCCATGGTCAACGGCGTCCAGGCCGGAATGACGATGCAGACCCCCCTCACGGATCTCGGCTTCGCCGCCACCGAGACCATCACCATCTCGACCGGTGTCAACCGCACGACGACGCTGACCGTCGCCGGCGGCATGACGGTCGGCGACCTCGTCAACGCCATCAACGACAATACCGAAGCGTCCTCGGCGACCGGCACCGGCGTGACCATCGGCTCGACCGCCGGCGCGGATGCCCGCGCCCTGCTCTCGCCCGACGGCCGCCTGGTCATCCAGGCCATCGGCACCCAGCCGCTGACCATCTCGTCGTCCAACGCCGGCGTCGCGCTCACCAACATGGGCTTCGACGTGCCCGATCGCACGAAGATCGCCGGCGAGATCAACGTCACCCGTTCCAACATCGCCGCCCAGTTCTCCGAACTGCGCCGCCAGATCGACCAGCTTGCCAAGGACTCCGGCTTCAACGGCGTGAACCTTCTCAACGCCGATACGCTGCAGGCCATGTTCAACGAGCGCCAGACGTCGTCTCTGACGATCACCGGCGTGCGCTTCTCGGTCGCCGAGGACCTCGCGATCAACGACCAGAAGAACCGCTTCCAGACCGACAGCGACGTCAATGACGCGCTCGCCGAGCTGTCGCAGGCGATGGCGAAGCTGAGGTCGCAGTCGAGCGCCT
>CAZEZD010000199.1:0-5624 GCA_964516115.1 uncultured Hyphomicrobiales bacterium | reverse complement strand
CGCGCATCCCCGACCGCGCCCAGTGGAAGATCCACTCCATCGGCGGGCATATCCCGTCACGCTGGATGACGAAGGACTTCGCCTACCGCCATTTCCGCGAGATCAGCGACAGCTGGAAATATGAGCGCATGGGGCGGGAAGCCTTCGACCCGGCACGCCACGAGGTGGATGCACTGCTGGCGGAACACATCGCGGCCGTCCGCTGGGACGTCTGACCCGCCCGCTCTCCACGCCGCACCAGGAACATGCCTTGGTGCATGCCGCGCCTCAGCCTCTCACCACGCCCTCCTCCGGCCTCAGGCGTGCCATGAGGGCCGAGCGGGTGCCGGCGAGATCGAGGGCGAAGGCGGCCACGGCATAGGTTGCGACACCGGCCGCGACGGTGACCGCCAGCGGCCAGATCCCCTCGCCCGGCAGGCTCCACTCCAGCAGCGCCGTCGGCACCGCCATGACGGCGACGGCGAGCACCACCTTCGCGATGGGCCGCCAGGCCAGTGGCAAGGGATGGGCGCGCTGCGACAGGAGATAGCCGGCCACGACGCCGGCGGCCTCGGCGATCACCAGCGACCAGGCCGCGCCCTTCAGGCCGAAGGGGCGCACGAGCAGCGCCATGGCGATGACGTTGACGATGAGGATGGCTGTGCCGTGCGCGACCATGAGCGACGGCTTCTTGGCGAGGTGAAAGCTCACCTGGACGAATTGCTGCGAGATGGTCTGGAACAGCCAGGCGAAGACGAGGATCGGAATGAGCGCCGCAGCCGTGTCGCGGAAGTCCGGACCGAGAATGAGGGCGGCGAAATGCGGCGCGACGATCGCGAGGCCGACAACCGCAGGCAGAACCACGGCGAGCAGCAGTTCGCCGCTGCGCGTCAGGTGGGCATCGGCTGCAGCCGGCCCCTCCTCCGCCAGCGAGCGGATGGCGAGCGGCACGACGGCCGAGGCGACCGACAGGGCCGGAAACAGAATGATCTGCCGGACGAGGTCGGCAGAGGCGCCATAGACGCCGGCCGCGGCATCGCCGAGGAGATAGGCGACCAGCAGGCGGTCGAGGGCCGAGTGGAAGGCGAAGACGCCTCCCGACATCGCCATCGGGATGCCGAAGCCGAGCATGGTGCGGAAGGTCACGCGGTCGAAGGGCTTGCGCGGCCCCTTCCAGGTCGCCCCCGAGAACGCCACGGCGGCGATGACATAGGCTCCGGCGACGCCGGCGACGAGGCCGTAGCCGCCCCATCCCATCTGGACGAGGCCGTAGGAGATACCGATCGCGGCGAAGGCGCGGATGACGGTCGCGCGCATGTAGGAGGTGGAATCGAGCCGCGCCCTGAGAATCTCCTGTCCGAGTTCGAAGAGACCGAGAGCGGCGGCCAGCACGATCGCCGCCAGCGCCTTGTCGAACGGCACCGCGAGCGCCCAGACCGTGACGCCGAGCGCCGCCGGCAAGGTCACGACGGAGACGAGATAGGCCGCCAGCGCCGTTAGCCGGATGTCGGTGCGCTCCCCCTCGGATTCGAAGCGGAGCACCGAGAGGCGCACCCAGGTGAAGAGCAGCGCCGAGATGATGCCCGCGACGCTGAGCGCCACGACATAGATGCCGTATTCGGCGGGCGTCAGCAGCCGCGTGAACAGGACCACCGACAGGAACCCGAGCGCGGCCGACGTGCCGTGGGCGACCATGTAGGTCGAGGTCTGGCGGATCAGCATCAACGACGCTCCCGCAGGAAATGTTCGATGACGCGCATCATCGGCTTCGGCCGGTAGTCGGCATCGAGAGGAAGCGGCCGGTTGACGAAGCCATCGGTGCGCTTGAAGTAGATGGGCACCCAGGTGTGCCGGTCGGTGATCCCCCAGGTGAGGATGGCATCGATCGGCGAGGACACCCGGATGGCGTCGAGAAAGTCGTAGACGCGCGAGGCGACGAGGATATCGCGCACCTCCGGCGGGCCGGGAAGCTTGTCGTCGATCACGTCGAGTTCCGTCACCAGCACCTTGAGACCCATGGACCGGCATTCGGCGATGAAGGCCGAGAGGCCCTCCCTGTCGATGGGGAGTTCGCCGCGCAGGTGTCCCTGCAGCCCAATGGCATGCAGGGGAACGTTGCGCAGCTTCAGGTCGCGGATGAGCCGGAGAAAGGCCTCGCGCTTGCGCCGGAAACGCGCACCGACGAACTCGATGTCATATTCGTTCATGACGAGCTGCGCATCCGGATCGGCGCGCGCCGCCGTGCGCAGGGCCAGCGCGATGTGGCTCTCGCCCATCCGCTGCTGCCAGATCGACGGGCGGATATCGGAGCGGCTGGCCGGATCGTCCGGGATCGGCTCGTTGACCACGTCCCAGCTCTTGATCCGGCCGCGATAGCGGCCCACCACCGTCTCGATGTGCCCGACGAGTTCGTGCTCGGCTTCTGACGCTGAGGCGATCGACTTGGTCCAGTCCGGCATGGCGCCGTACCAGACGAGCGTGTGTCCGCGCAGCGTCATGCCGTTGCTCGTGGCGAAGTCGATCTGCTTGTCCGGGAGGTCATAGACGAAACGCTCGCGCGAGGGGCGCAGATCGTACCATTTGAGCCCCCCCTCGCCGACGAGTTGGCGGCAATGGCGGACCAGCGCGGCGCGGTAGTCGGCCTCCGCGGCGAGGGGCCCGTCCCGCACGGCGGCGCCGAAGGGCACGCCGTCGGGCGTCACCCTGCCCTGAGCCTGGACGGGCGACGAGAGCAGAGTCCCCAAGGGAGACGATGCGGCGATCGCGACGCCGGTCGCGGCCTTGAGCGAGGTCAGAATCGTATCGCGACGGGACAGCATGGGGGCTCCTCGGCCTCGCCTCGCAAGAGCTGTTCCCACGACACCACGGCGCAACCATGTCCATGTCGGCATTGCTTCGCCGGCAAGAATGGCTGTCGACGAACGCCGTTCCGTCGCTTTACAACAGTCCGCAACAATCGGTTCGCGCGTTGCAGGCCGGACGTCCAGGAACGCAGCGGCGGCGCGGCATGGCAAAGGGGACAGCGACATGGTGAAGGCGATCCGCATCCACAAGCCGGGCGGACCGGATGCGATGGTCTATGAGGATGTGCAGATCAAGCCTCCAGGACCTGGCGAGGCCTACATCCGCCAGACGGCCATCGGCGTGAACTACATCGACATCTACCAGCGCAGCGGCGCCTATACCCTGCCGACCCTGCCTCACGGCATCGGCATGGAGGCGGCCGGCGTCGTCGAGGCCATCGGTCCCGGCGTCACCGAAGTCGCCTTCGGCGACCGCGTGGCCTATGCCGGCGGGCCGCCCGGCGCCTATGCCGAGAAGCGGCTCATCCCGGCCGCCTCGCTGGTCAAGCTGCCGAAGGCGATCGACGACAAGACGGCCGCCGCGATCATGCTGCAGGGCATGACGGCGCGTTACCTCCTGAAAGAGACCTATCCGGTCAGGAAGGGCGATGTCATCCTCGTCCATGCGGCCGCCGGGGGCATGGGGCTGTGGCTCTGCCAATGGGCCAAAGCGCTCGGTGCGACGGTGATCGGCACGACCTCGACCGAGGAGAAGGCCGCGCTCGCGAAGAAGAACGGCTGCAAGTTCCCGATCCTCTATACCAAGGATGATTTCGTCGCGCGGGTGAAGGACATCACCGGCGGCAAGGGCGTCCAGGTCGTCTATGACGGCGTAGGCAAGGATACGTTCCTCAAGTCAATCGAGTGCCTGGCCGTCCGCGGCCATCTGGTGTTGTTCGGGGCAGCCTCCGGTCCGCCGGACCCGGTCGCACCCTCCATCCTCCAGCCGAAATCGGCATCGCTGACCCGGCCGACGCTGTTCCACTATGTCTCCACGCGGAAGGACCTCCTCGCCAATGCGAAGGACGTCTTCGAGGTCGTCAAGAACGGCACCGTGAAGATCCAGAAGCCGGCGGAATATGCGCTGAAGGATGTGGCCAGAGCCCACAAGGACCTAACCGGCCGCAAGACCACCGGCTCGATCATCCTGATCCCCTGATCGTGCATCGCGACCATGAACTGACAATGCCCGGCCGCATCGGCCGGGCGTTGCCTTTTTTCGGATCCCGTCCGGGCGATCAGTCCCTTGGTCCGGGCCGCAGCGTCGGAGGCACGTTCAGGAAGCCGCCTGACGGGGCCGGTGCGGCCGGTTGCTGGCCGCCGTCCTGAGGCCATCCCTGCGGTGGATGGCCCTGCTGCGGCTGGCCATAGGCCGGCTGCGCCGCATAGCCGCCCGGCACCTGCCCCTGCGGATAGGCGGGTTGGCCCTGCCAGGCCTGAGGCCCGGGCGCTGCGCCATATCCCGCTCCCCCGATCGGTTGGGACGGCTGGCCGCCGGCAGGGGCCTTGGCCGCCCGGCGACGTTCACCGAGCATCTTCAGACCATAGGCTCCCGCCAGGCCCGCGGCGATCAGGCCGATTGACATGATCGGACGGTGCCAGAACCAGGCGATGGCGAAGGCCGGCAGGGCTACCACCAGGGTGAGCGCCAGAGCGACGATGCCGGCGCCGGCGGCCATGGCCGATCCGAACAGCGGGATCACGTCGGCCAGCACCACGAACGGCCGCAGCATCATGTTGAAGCCGATCCACATGGCGACGATGGCCACGATGCGCAGGATCCAGGTCAGGATGCGGTTTGATTCATGGGCGTGGGCGTAGAGTTCCTGCGCCGTCTTGCTTCCCGTTTCGCCGAGGAAGACCTCGCGGCCGTTCGACGCCTGATAGGGGCCGAAGCCCTGGCCGACCTGGCGCGCAACGACCGTGGCCGGCCCTTCGGGCAGGATGGAATAGGTGACGCGCACGTCGCCCACCGCCGGGTTGGCGGCGTCGTAACCGACATAGACCCCGCCGTCGTTCAGCCGGGCTTGCGACCCGAAGCGGGTGGTGAAGGCCCGCAACTGCGCATCGGTCACGTCCAGACGCCGCTCGGAACCCGATCCGAACAAGCCGATCACGCGGCTGTCGGCACGGAAGGCGCCGAGCGTCGCATTCGGGGCCGTCTGGGTGCGGCCGGTAGCGGGCATGGCCGGATTCTCGTGGCCGTCGCGGCGACGGAAGCGCGAGGAGTCGATGGGCCGGTCGGACCAGACGCGCGTGTAGTTTTAGGTCGTTGTCCGGGTTTGCGAACCGCCGGCATTGCTGCGCGTCTCGGTCTTCTGCTCCTCCTTCCACTGATACATCTCGACCTTGCGGACGAGACGGACCGCCTGGGTCGATATCTGGAAGTCGGCGTCCGTCAGTGTTCCGCCGGACCGAAGGTCGCCGGCGACATGGACGAGCTTGCCCTCGTTGGCCGCGTCGACGCGCGCGGGCGCCGCCCTGAACCTCTACGGGCAAGCGGCCAACAACACGGGGACCGTCGAGCGGTTGACCACGAGTCCAAACCTCCAGGTGCCGCTGTCGATCTCGCCCGATGGCAGGCTGCTGGTCGTCCGGGAAACTGTGCCGACGACAGGCGTCGATCTACGAATCCTGCGCCTGGACCCCTCGACTACGCTCGGGGCAGGTCCTTCGACGCTGCCCGGCAGCCCGTCCCGACAGACCGAGCCGCTACTGCAGACGCCGTTCGCCGAAGACAACGGTGAGATCTCGCCCGACGGGAAATGGCTGGCCTATCAGTCGAACGAGTCCGGCCAGTTC
>CAZEZD010000198.1:0-5625 GCA_964516115.1 uncultured Hyphomicrobiales bacterium | reverse complement strand
CCTCTGCCCTGAGGGCCTCCGGCCTTGCCGCGCGGTTCCATGCCTGGCGCGGCGTTTCCGGGCGCCGCTATCTGGCGACCGTCCATGCCGCCGCGACCGCCCCCGCCTATGAGGGGGCCGTCATCGTCCTTGCGCGCGCCGAAGCGGACGGCACGCGCGTCGCAGTCTGGGCCGGCCGTTCCCCCGGCTCACCCCGTGCGCTGGTCCGGCTCGCCCAGATGAAGCGGGCCGAGGAGGTGCATGTCCACCTCATCGCCGAGCGCGAGGAGGAGCGTGCGGCGGTGGAGGCCGATCTTGCGACATCCGTGACGGATCTCGCCGACCGCCTGCGTTTTGCCGCTCGGGCGGGGTAGTGCGCGGCCCAGCCGCCGTCCCGCTCAGCGCTGGACCGGGATGCGCGGCTCGTCCGCAGCCTTCTCGCGTTTTTTGGCGGCGCGGCGGGAGAGCATGTTGAGACTCTCCACCAGCGCCGAGAAGGCCATGGCTGCGTAGATGTAGCCCTTCGGCACCTTTACGCCGAAGCCTTCCGCGATCAGCGTCATGCCGATCATCATGAGGAAGGCCAGCGCCAGCATGACGATGGTGGGGTTGTCCTCGATGAAGTTCGCCAGCGGGTCGGCGGCGAGCAGCATGACCGTCACGGCGACCACCACGGCGATGACCATGATGACGATTTCGTCGGTCATGCCGACGGCCGTGATGATCGAATCCACCGAGAAGACGATGTCGAGCACGATGATCTGGGCGATCGCCGAGCCGAAATTGGAGATGACCACCTTGCCGGTGTCCGCCTCGTGCAGCCCGCCGCGGACATCGACGTTGTGATGGATCTCCTTCGTCGCTTTCCACAGCAGGAAGAGTCCGCCGGCGATGAGGATGATGTCGCGCCAGGAGAACCCCTTGCCGAGGATCGAGATGACCGGCTGGGTGAGCGTGACGATGATGGCGACGGTGCCCAGCAGGGCGAGGCGCATGATGAGCGCCAGCGAGATGCCGATGCGGCGGGCCTTCTCGCGCTGGCCCTCCGGCAGCTTGTTGGTCAGGATCGAGATGAAGATGAGGTTGTCGATGCCAAGGATGACCTCCATGGCGATCAGGGTCGCAAGCGCGGCCCAGGCGGTGGGGTCGGCTGCAAGACGCGCGATGTCTTCCACGGGGGGTCCTCTCCGTCACGGCGGCGCCTCTGCCATCGGCAGGTCACCAACCCGACTAGACGTCGATATGTCGCAACCGGTTCCCCGGCGCAAAGTGCGCCGGCCCCGTGGTGGTTTGTCGCGGGGTTGCGACCTGCCGGGCGAGAGCGGGAGTCAGGGCGTCAGGATGACCTTGCCCTTCGCCTGCCGGCTGGTGAGCACGCCCAGCGCCTCGGCGATCTTCTCCAGCGGATAGGTGCCGTGGACGTGGAGCGACAGCTTGCCCTCGGCGGTCCATCGGGCGACCTGCATGAGGTTCTGCCGGTTCTTCTCCGGCTCGCGCTGGGCAAAGGATCCCCAGAAGACGCCGCGGATGTCGCAGCCCTTCAGCAGGGTGAGGTTGAGGGGGATCTTCGGGATCTCGCCGCCGGCAAATCCGATGACCAGGAAGCGGCCCTCCCAGGCGATGGCGCGCAGCGCCGGCTCGGCCAGCTTGTCGCCGACCGGATCGTAGATGACGTCGGGACCCTTGCCGCCGGTGAGCGCCCGAAGCCGCTCCTTCAGGTCTTCGGTCGCATAATTGATCGTCTCGTCGGCGCCATGCGCGCGGCAGAAGGCCAGCTTGTCGTCGCTGGAGGCACAGGCGATGACCTTCGCACCCATCGCCTTGCCGAGCTCGATGGCGGCGAGTCCGACGCCGCCGGCAGCGCCCAGCACCGCCAGCGTCTCGCCGGGCTTCAACTGGGCGCGGTCCTTCAGCGCATGGATGGTCGTGCCGTAGGTGATGATCATCCCGGCCGCCTGCTCGTCCGACAGCCCGTCGGGAACCGGCGCGAGCGTCGCGGCCTTGACGACCACATGGGTGCGCGCCGCGCCATGGGAGATGTTGCCGAGGACGCGGTCGCCGACCTTCAGGCCGGTGACGCCCTCGCCGAGGCTGTCCACCCGACCCGCGAACTCCGACCCGGGCGAGAAGGGCAGCTCCGGCTTCACCTGGTACATGTTCCGGATGATGAGGTTGTCGAAGAAGTTCAGGCCGACGGCCGCGACCCGGACCACCGCCTCGCCTGGACCGGCCACCGGATCGGGAAGCTCCTCGACGACGAGGCTTTCGGGCGGCCCGTAGGCCTTGCACAGGACGGCTTTCATGAACGGCATCCTCCAGGGGAATGCGGCCAGCTTCTGCGGCATCGCGCCCAAGTCAATCCCGGCCGAAGGGACGGGCCAAGGGGGTGGACGCAGGAAAGGCGGCCTTAAGGGGTGAGGGCCAAGCATGGGTGACGCAACAGGTGAGCCTTGGCGCGCAACCATGGCAGCCGGTCACAAACGGAACTTCTGATTGCCGTATTCGATGGTATTCTTACCGACATGACGCCCATGCGCATCGAAAGCGCGCCCGGCGGCGCGGTGCCCGGCATGATGGCCCGAAGCCAGACTTCGCGGCCGAGACGGATTCTGCGCCTGTCCTTCCTCCTGCCTGCGGTCTTCGCGGCCGCCGTGCTGGGGCTTGCCGGCGGTTTCATCGCCTTTGCCGAGACGGCGACCCGCCCCTACGATCCGGCGAGCCCGCGGACCGAAGCCATCGTGGCGATGACCGGGGGCTCCTACCGGGTGAGCGATGCCGTCACTCTGCTCGGCGCCGGTCACGGCCGGCGGCTGCTGATCAGCGGCGTCAATCCGATCGTGCGCGAGCGGGAACTCGCACGGGCGGTGCCGGCGGCCTCGCCGCTGATGGCCTGCTGCATCGACCTCGACCACCGGGCCCTGAACACGCGCGGCAACGCCATCGAGACCGCCAAATGGGCGCGGCTGCATGCGTTCCGGTCGCTGCTCGTGGTGACGTCGAGCTATCACATGCCCCGCACCATGCTGGAGTTGCAGCGGCTCTTGCCGGACGTGCGCCTCGTGGCCTTTCCGGTTCTCACTGGCGCGCTCGACCCGCAGGGATGGTGGAAAGACGCGGCGAGCGTGAAGATTCTCGGTTTCGAATATGCCAAGTATCTGATGGCAGCGGTGGGGCTGAGGCTCGACCGGGCGACGGCCGACCCCTTCGTCCCGCCACTGCGCACCGCCCGCACCTGAACCGCCTGCCGGGCGGCAAGGACCCGCCCGATGCTTCATCTGCGTTCCCTCGTCTTCAACATCTTCTTCTACCTGTGGACCGCTCTCCTCCTGCTGGTGCTGATCCCGATCCTGCTGCTGCCCGGCAGCCGGGCGATCCTCGCCATCGGCCTCCTGTGGGGGTGCGGCAACCTGTGGGCGCTGCGCGTCATCTGCGGCATGACGGTCGAGTGGCGCGGCATGGAGAAGATCCCCGAGGGGCCCCTGCTGGTCGCCGCCAAGCACCAGTCGGCCTGGGAAACTTTCGCCTTCTTCGTGCCGTTCCGGCGTCCGGCCTATGTCTACAAGCGCCAGCTCGCCTATGTGCCGCTGTTTGGCTGGACGATCTGGAAGGCGCGGCAGATTCCCGTCGACCGCGGCCGCAAGGGCGAGGCGCTGGCCTCGATGACGGTCGGGGCGAAGGCGGCTGCGGCCATCGGGCGCCAGGTGATGATCTTCCCGGAGGGCACGCGCCGGGCGGTCGGGGCGCCGCCCGATTACAAGTATGGCGTCGCCCATCTCTACAGGACGCTCGGCCTGCCCTGCCAGCCGGTGGCGCTGAACTCCGGCATGTTCTGGAGCCGGAAATCGTTCCTCCGGCGGCCGGGAACCGTTCTGGTCGAGTTTCTCGATCCCATCCCGCCGGGCCTGTCGCCGACGGAGTTCGCCGAGAAGCTTGAAGCGGAGATCGAGACGGCGACCAACCGGCTGATTGCCGAATCACTGGCGCGCGGCGAAGGCGAGGCGTGATCCTCGTCACCCCTGCGGATGAAAGAAATTATAGACCGCCTGCGCGGTTCCCGCATTGATGCCGGGAGCGCGCTGCAGGTCGTCGAGGCTCGCCCGCTCGATCGCCTTCAGCGTACCGAAGTGGTTGAGCAGGGCGCGCTTGCGCGCCGGGCCGATGCCGCCGATCTCGGCGAGGCCCGCCGAGCGGATGTTCTTCTTGCGCCGGCCGCGATGGGTGCCGATGGCGAAGCGGTGGGCCTCGTCGCGCAGCCGCTGGAGGAAGTAGAGCACGGGATCGCGCGGCTCGAGCCGGAAGGGCTCGCGTCCCGCCATGTGAAAGGTCTCGCGACCGGCCTCGCGGTCGCGTCCCTTGGCGACGCCGACGAGGGGCACGTCGTCGATGCCGAGTTCGCTGAGGATGGCCCGGGCCGCGGCGAGCTGGCCGGGGCCACCGTCGATGAGAACGAGGTCGGGCCAGGAGCCGTCGGCCTCCGCCTCCTCCGGCACGGTCTCTCCGGGCGCGGCCTCTTCAGACAGCGCGTCCCGGGTTTCGGCGTCGCCCTCCGGTTTCGGCGCGTCCTTCAGGAGGCGCTTGAAACGCCGCTCCAGCACCTCGCGCATCATGCCGAAATCGTCGCCCGGGGCGATGTCGGACTTGATGTTGAAGGTGCGGTAGTCGCGCCGGCGGAATCCCTCGGGACCGGCCACGATCATGCCGCCCACCGCGTTCGAGCCCATGATGTGGGAGTTGTCGTAAACCTCGATGCGGCGCGGCGGGGCGGGCAGGCCGAAGGCGCTCGCCACCCCCTGCAGCAGCTTCATCTGCGAGGCGCTCTCGGCGAGCTGACGGCCGAGCGCCTCCCGCGCATTCTGGTGAGCGTGGTCGACGAGGTCCTTCTTCTCGCCGCGCTTCGGCGCCTGCACCTCGACCCTGCGGCCGGCGCGGGCGGAGAGGGCCTCGGCGAGCAGCGCCTGATCCTCGACCTCGTGGGAGATGAGGACGAGCGAGGGCGGCGGCTTGTCGTCGTAGAACTGGGCGATGAAGGCGGCGAGCACCTCGGCCGGCTCCAGCGAGCGATCGGCCCTGGGATAGTAGGCGCGGTTGCCCCAGTTCTGGCCGGTGCGGAAGAAGAAGACCTGAATGCAGGTCTGTCCCCCGTCCTGCACGGCGGCGAAGACATCGGCCTCCTCGACCCCGCGCGGATTGATGCCCTGCGTCGACTGCACCGCGGAGAGGGCGGCGAGGCGGTCGCGATAGACGGCGGCGCGCTCGAACTCCATGGCCTCGGCGGCCTCCTCCATCTGCCGTGCGAGAAGCTGCTTCACCGCCTGGCTGCGGCCGGAGAGGAAGAGCTTCGCCTCCTTGACCAGCGCGGCGTAGTCGGCGGGGGCGACCTCCTGCGTGCAGGGGCCGGCGCAGCGCTTGATCTGGAACAGGAGGCACGGCCGGGTGCGGCTCTCGAAGACGGCGTCGGAACAGGAGCGCACCAGGAAGGCGCGCTCCAGCGCGTTGATGGTGCGGCCCACCGCCTGCGCCGAGGCGAAGGGGCCGAAATAGTCGCCCCGGGCGGCGCGCGCGCCGCGGTGCTTGGCGATGCGCGGCGCTGGATGGTCGGCGGTGATGAGGATGTAGGGGAAGGACTTGTCGTCCCGCATCAGCACG
>CAZEZD010000197.1:0-5713 GCA_964516115.1 uncultured Hyphomicrobiales bacterium | reverse complement strand
TGATGCGGCGCCTAAGGGAAAACACCATGCTCGAGGCCGAGATCACCAAGACCGGAGACGTCACCGTCGAGGGCCAGCACGTCGGCCGGCTCGAGGGCTTCCGGTTCGTGCCCGACCCGCAGGCGGGCGACGGCGAGGCCGGTAAGGCCCTGCGCGCGGCCGCCGCCAAGGCGCTGTCCGGGGAGATCGACTCGCGCGCCGAGAAGCTCTCCACATCCGGCGACGAGGCCTTCATCCTGTCCAACGACGGCACCATTCGCTGGCACGGCGAGGCGGTGGCCAAGCTCGTCGGCGGTGACAAGGTGCTGTCGCCGCGCGTCCGCATCCTCTCCGACGAGCATCTGACCGGCGGCCCGCGCGACCAGGTGCAGGCGCGTCTCGACCTGTGGGTCCATGCCCAGATCGAGAAGCTGCTCGGCCCGGTCCTCGCGCTGGAAACCTCGGCGGAGCTGACCGGGCTTGCCCGCGGCGTCGCCTTCCAGCTCGCCGAAGCGCTCGGCGTGATCGAGCGGCCGAAGGTCGCCGACGACGTCAAGCAGCTCGACCAGGAGGCGCGCGCCGCCCTGCGCAAGCTCGGAGTTCGCTTCGGCGCCTATCACATCTACCTGCCGGCAACGCTGAAGCCGGCGCCGCGCGCCATGGCGCTGCAGCTCTATATGCTCAGGCACGACATGCTGGAGAAGAAGGGCCTCGCCGAACTGCCGGCCCTGGCCGCCTCGGGCCGCACCTCCATCGCCGTCGATCCGGAGATCGAGAAGGATCTCTATCGCCTCGTCGGCTTCCGGGCGCTCGGCACCCGCGCCGTGCGCGTCGATATCCTGGAGCGCCTCGCCGACATCATCCGCCCGGCCCTCGCCTGGCGGCCCGGCACGCCGACGCCGGAACCGGCAGGGCACTTCCCCGGTGGCGGCTTCACCGCGACCGTTGGCATGACCTCGCTGGTCGGCTGCTCGGGCGAGGATTTCGCCTCCATCCTGAAGGGCCTCGGCTACCGGGTGGAGAAGCGTCCCGCGCCGCCGCCGAAGCCCGTCGTCGAGAGCGCGCCTGCGCCGGTGGAGGCCGCTCCGGAAGCGGCCGCATCACCTGACGCGGAGACGGCGCCCGAGGCCGAGCCCACGGATGCGAATGTCGAAGCCAATGTCGCGACGGTGGTCGACGAACCCGCCGCGGTGCCTGCCGCAGAGCTCGCTCCCGTCGATGTGGTCGCTCCCGGCTTCGAGGCGCCCGCGCTGTCCGAGCCGCTCGCCGCCGACGGTCAGGTCGAGGCTGACGCGCCGGTCGCTGTCGAGGACGCTGCCGCCGACGCCGGAACGGCATCCCCTGTCAAGCCTTTGGCTGCGGACGGCGTTGTGGAGGCAGATGTGTCCGTTGCCGTGGCGGAGGCCCCGGCGGTCGATGCGAATGTGGAAACCAATGCCGAGCCCGCAGAGGCCGCGGCAGCTCCCGAAGCGGCCGTTGCCGCCGAACCGGTTCTCGTCGATGTCTGGCGACCCGGCGGTCGTGTGGACGGCGAGCGTCCCGCCCGCCGCGACTTCCGCCGCGGCGGCGAGCGCGGCGAACGGGGCGAGGGCGAACAGCGTCCCCATCAGGGCCGGCCGCGCCATGGCCAGAACCAGCGGGGCGGCCAGCGTCCGCCGCAGGGTGCTCCTCCGCGCGAGGGCGCGCCCGCGGGCGAGCGTCCCGCACCGCGCGAGGGGGCGCCGGAAGGCGAGCGCCGCGAGGGCGGCCGTCCGCCGCGCCGCGACTTCTCCAAGTTCAAGGATGTCCGCGCCAAGGACTTCCGCGGCAAGGGCGGTGACGAGCGCCGCGATCGTCCGCAGCGCGACGAGCGTCCCGACCAGCGCGGGCCGCGTCCGCAGGATCGCGCCCCCCGCAAGGAGAAGGAACCCGATCCGAACTCGCCCTTCGCCAAGCTCGCCGCGCTGAAGGAAGCGCTGACGAAGAAGCCCTGACGCCTTCCGGACGAGGACGCTTGAGCGACACAGGCAAGCTGAGGATCGACAAATGGCTGTGGTTCGCCCGCGTCGTGAAGACGCGAAGTGCGGCGACAGCGCTTTGCGAGGACGGCTCGGTCCGCCTCAACGGCATCCGGGTGGATCATGCCCACAAGGCCGTCAGGGTCGATGACGTGGTCACGGTGGCGCTGGCGGACCGCATCAAGGTGCTGAAGGTCGTCTCGATGGCGGAGCGGCGCGGCCCCTTCTCCGAGGCCCAGCATCTCTACCAGGATCTTTCCCCCGAACCCCCGCGGTTCGACCCACCCTCCCCGGTGGCCGAGCGCGAGGCGGGCAGCGGCCGGCCTACCAAGTCCGAGCGTCGCGATCTCGACCGTCTCAGACGATCGGAAGACTGAGGCCTCCGCGAATCCTCTTGCCATCTGAGGGCTGTTCGGAATAACGAACGGTCCGACTGTCTTGTGAAACGCGATCACGCCCGTCCATGGCTCGCCCCCGGCGCATTTCCGACGATATCGCCCGCCTGCAGGCCGATCAGCCCGCCGGCGAGGTGGCCCTTTTCGGCCGCGACGAGCCGCTGGTGCTGGATGCCGGCATCGCGCTCGCCCCCTTCCAGATCGCCTACCGCACCTACGGCAGGCTGAACGCCGCCCGGTCCAACGCCATCCTGGTGTGCCACGCGCTCACCGGCGACCAGCATGTCGCCAGCGACAATCCGGTGACCGGCAAGCCCGGCTGGTGGGAGATCATGATCGGCCCGGGCAAGCCGATCGACACGGATCGCTATTTCGTCATCTCGTCCAATGTCCTCGGCGGCTGCATGGGCACGACGGGGCCGGCCTCGACCGATCCGACGACGGGAGAGCCCTATGGGCTGTCGCTGCCGCTGATCACCATCCCCGACATGGTCAGGGCGCAGGCCATGCTGGTGAAGCGCCTCGGCATCGACACCCTGTTCTCTGTGGTCGGCGGCTCGATGGGCGGCATGCAGGTGCTGCAATGGGCGACGCAGTATCGCGACCTCGTCTTCTCGGCCATGCCCATCGCCACCGCCGCGCGCCATTCGGCGCAGAACATCGCCTTTCACGAGGTCGGCCGCCAGGCGATCATGGCCGATCCCGAATGGCGCGGCGGACGCTATCTGGCGGAGGGCGCCAGGCCGTCGGACGGCCTCGCCGTTGCGCGCATGGCCGCGCACATCACCTACCTCTCGGATGCGGCGCTGCACCGCAAGTTCGGCCGCCGATTCCAGGACCGCGACGCGCCGACCTTCTCCTTCGATGCCGATTTCCAAGTGGAAAGCTATCTGCGCTACCAGGGCGAAGCCTTCGTCGAGCGCTTCGACGCCAATTCCTATCTCTACGTGACGCGGGCGATGGACTATTTCGACATCGCCGCCGACCACGGCGGCACGCTGGCCCGAGCCTTCGCCGGCACCAAGACGCGGTTCTGCGTCGTCTCCTTCACCTCCGACTGGCTGTTCCCGACGGCGGATTCACGCCAGGTCGTCCACGCCCTGAACGCCGCCGGCGCCTCGGTGTCGTTCGCCGAGATCACCTCCGACAAGGGCCACGACGCCTTCCTGCTCGACGAGCCGGAGCTCTTTGCCATCACCCGCGGCTTCCTCGAATCGGCGGCGCGCGCCCGGGGCATCGCATGAGGGGTCCGGGGATGAGGACATCGGCATGAACGCCGACCTGACCATGGCGGCCGTGCCCGGGCCGATCCGTGCCGACTATCTCGTCGTCTCGCGGCTCATCGCGCCGGGCTCGAAGGTGCTCGACGTCGGCTGCGGCGACGGCGGCCTCCTGAAGCTCTTGCGCGACGAGAAGGGCGTGGACGGACGCGGCATCGAGCTGTCGCGCGAGGGCGTCAACCGCTGCGTCGCCGAGGGCCTCGCGGTCATCCAGGGCGATGCCGACACCGATCTCGCCTTCTATCCGGACGATGCCTTCGACGTGGTCATCCTGTCGCAGACGATCCAGGCGACGCGGGCGCCGCGCGTGGTGCTGGAGCACATGCTGCGCATCGGCAAGCAGGTCGTGGTGTCCTTCCCGAACTTCGGCCACTGGCGCTTGCGCCTGCAACTCGTCACCCGCGGACGCATGCCGACCTCGGAAAATCTGCCCTACCACTGGTACGACACCCCCAACATCCACTTCTGCACCATTCGCGATTTCGTCGATCTGGTGCGCGAGGTCGAGGCGGTCATCGACCATTCGACCGCGCTCGACTGGCACGGCCGCGAGGTCCGGGTGAACGCGCCCTGGTGGTTCTGGAACCTCTTCGGCGAGCAGGCCGTGTTCAAGCTGCGCGGCAAGCGCTGACCGTCCACCGTTGGCCCGGTGTCGCAGGCGCGGGACAGCGTCTGGTCTGACACCGCCGCCGCAGAGTCTCAGGAGTTTCCAATGCCGCTGGTCGCCAAGGCCCTCGTCGCCCTCGTGGCGCTGCTTCACGTCGGCTTTCTCGTCATCGAGATGTTCTTCTGGAACACGCCCTTCGGGCAGCGGTCCTTCAATCTGACGCCGGATTTTGCGGCCCAGTCGGCGGTGCTCGCCGCCAATCAGGGGCTCTATAACGGCTTCCTCGCCGCGGGCCTGATCTGGAGCCTTGTTGCGCCGAAATCTCTGGCGTTCCCGCTCAAGGTCTTCTTCCTCGGCTGCGTCATCGTCGCGGGCCTGTTTGGCGCGGCGACCGCCAAGGCCTCGATCCTCTTCGTGCAGGCGCTGCCGGCGGCGCTGGCGCTGGCCGCGGTGTTTGTGACGCGCGACAGCGACTGACCGCTCAGCGGGGGAGGCCGGCCACGAGGTCGACCAGCCGGTCGACCTCCGCCTCCGTGTTGTAGTAGTGCGGCGAGGCGCGCACGAGCGGCGGCAGGCGCCGCGCCTCCGCATCGAGCCGCGTGCTCGAGGGTTGAGAGGCGCCGATGGTGATGCCGGCCCGGTCGGCGGCGGCCACGACCGACGGCGCCTCGACGCCGTGAAGGGTGAAGCTGACAATGGCCGAGGGGTTGCGGCCGAGATCGCGGATCGTCACGCCGGGCAGCGCGCGAAGCCCCTCGCGCAGGCGGCCCGACAGGAGCCGGCAGCGTGCCGCGATGGCCTCCATGCCGATGGCGAGCGCATAGTCCACGGCGACGCCGAGCCCGGCCCGGTTGGCATAGGCGTTCTCCCATGTCTCGAAGCGGCGGGCGTCGGTCCTGAGCTCGTAGCGGTCGCGCGCCACCCAGACGGCCGAGAAATGGTCGATCATCGGCGGCTCGATGGTGCGGAGCAGGTCGCGGCGGACATAGAGGAAGCCGGTGCCGCGCGGGCCGCGCAGGAACTTGCGCCCGGTCGCCGAGAGCATGTCGCAGCCGAGCGCCGCGACGTCGACCGGCATCTGGCCCACCGCCTGGCAGGCGTCGAGCAGATAGGGGATGCCGTGGGCGCGGGCGATGCGGCCGACCTCCGCCGCCGGATTGGCGAGGCCGCCATTGGTCGGCACCCAGGTGATGGCGATGAGCTTCACCCGCGCGTCGATCATCCGCGCGAGGGCGGCAAGGTCGATCTCGCCGGTTTCATCGCTCGGGATGACGTCGATGACGAGCCCGGTGCGCTTCGCCATCTGGAGATAGGCGACGAAGTTGGCCCCATACTCCGCCTCGCAGGTCAGGATGCGGTCGCCGGGCGCGAAGGCCAGCCCGTAGAAGGCCATCTGCCAGGCGACGGTGGCGTTCTCCATCAGCGCGATCTCGTCGGGCGCGGCGTTGATCAGGC
>CAZEZD010000196.1:0-5718 GCA_964516115.1 uncultured Hyphomicrobiales bacterium | reverse complement strand
TGCTGGATCACCTCATCGAACTGCGCTCGCGCCTGATCAAGGCGATGCTCGGCTTCGTCGTCTGCTTCATCTTCGCCTTCGCGTTCTCAAAGCAGATCTTCCAGCTGCTCGTCCTGCCCTATGAGTGGGCGGCGGACTATCTGAAAATTCCGCGCCAGGAGGTGCGGCTCATTTATACCGCGCCTCTGGAGTATTTCTTCACGCAGCTGAAAATCGGCATGTTCGGCGGCGCGTTCCTCGCGTTTCCGTTGATCGCCATCCAGCTCTACAAGTTTGTGGCTCCGGGTCTCTATTCCCACGAGAAGGACGCCTTCCGGCCCTATCTCGTCTGGACGCCCGTCTGCTTCTTCGCTGGCGGCATTTTCGTCCTCGTTTTCGTCATGCGGGCGCTCATGCTGTTCTCTCTGGGCATGCAGCAGGCGCCGAGCGACACGGCCACCGCCATCCAGTATCTCGGCCGCGTCGAGGACTATCTCAGCCTCATCATGACGTTGATCTTCGCCTTCGGCATCTCGTTCCAGTTGCCGGTGATCATTGCGCTGCTGGGCCAGATCGGCGTGGTCGACACAGCTTTCCTGCGCGGCAAGCGTCGCTACTTCATCGTCATCGCCTTCGTCCTGGCCGCAATTCTCACGCCGCCGGACGTCATCAGCCAGTTATCGCTCGCCATCCCGCTCATCGGGCTCTACGAAGTCGGCATCCTCGTCGTCGCCCGGATGGAAAGACGGCGCGCGGCGGAGAAGCCGGAAACCGACAGCGATGGGGACGGCGAGACCGCGACGCCAGCCTCCTGAAGCTGGCGGAGACGGTGCAGGACCGCGACGGCCGGACCCTCCGGTTCGGTCGACATGATGCGGGGAGTTGAGATGTCCATCGTCGACAGTATCCGGACAACGGTCCTCGTTCCCGTGCATAAGGAAGGCTATCCCTTTATCGCCATTGCCGGGGCGGGCACGCTGATCCTGCTGTGGTGGGGAGCCTGGCTGACATGGCCCATGCTGGCGCTCACCATCTGGACCATCTTCTTCTTCCGCGATCCGGCGCGGGTCACGCCCGTAAGGGACGGCCTGGTGATTTCCCCCGCCGATGGCCGAATCTCGCTCATCTCGCGCGTTGCGCCTCCGGTGGAACTCGGCCTCGGCGCCGACCCCATGCTGCGTGTCTCGATCTTCATGTCGGTGTTCGACTGCCACGTGAACCGCGCGCCCATCGCGGGCACGATCGAAAAGCTCGCCTATCGTCCGGGAAAGTTCCTCAATGCCGATCTCGACAAGGCGTCGGAGGACAATGAGCGGAACGGTCTCGTGATCCGCAACGCCTACGGCGCCTTCGGCGTGGTGCAGATTGCAGGCCTCATCGCGCGCCGTATCGTCTGGTGGGTGGGCGAGGGGCAGCCTCTGTTGACGGGGGAGCGTTTCGGCATGATCCGTTTCGGCTCGCGCGTCGACGTCTATTTCCCTGAGGGCGCCAAACCTCTCGTCGCGGAGGGGCAGAAGGCCGTCGCAGGTGAGACCATACTCGCGGACATGACCTCCGACGAACCGCAGCGCATCGTCCGGATCGGCTGACGTGCAGGCTCTTTCACGTTAGGCTCCGTGCCATGTCATCGCTGTTCCAGCCTTTCACACCGGATCGCAACGAACCGCCGCGCAAGCGGTTTCGTCCGGTGCCGATGCGCCTGATCATCCCCAACCTGATCACGCTCCTCGCGCTGTGCGCGGGGCTGAGCGCGATCCGCATGGCGCTGGAAGGCAAGTTCGATGTCGCGGTATATCTGGTCCTGCTGGCGGCCATCCTCGATTCGATGGACGGCAGGATCGCCCGCCTCCTGAAGGGCACGTCGAAATTCGGCGCCGAACTGGACAGTCTGGCCGATTTCGTCAGCTTCGGAGCCGTTCCGGCGCTCATCCTCTACCTGTGGGGCATGAATCAGGCGGGTTCGTTTGGCTGGATCGCCGTTCTTGTCTTCTCGATCTGCGGCGCGCTTCGCCTGGCCCGCTTCAATGTGCAGATCGATGATCCCAATCGCCCCGCCTGGATGGCGAACTTCTTCACCGGCGTGCCGATACCCGCCGCCGCCATCCTGCTGCTCCTGCCGATTTATGTCGAGCGAAGCGGCCTGCCCAATCTGCTGAGCCCGCCCTTCGTCACCACGACCTATACCATCGTGATCGCGCTGCTGATGGTGTCCAAGGTTCCGGTCTTCTCGGGAAAGAAGCTCGGTGCGCGGGTGCCACGGGAGGGTGTCCTGCCGCTCTTCGTCGCGGCCACCGCCTTCGTCGCCTTGCTCTTCAGCTACCCCTGGGAAGTGCTGTCGCTCGGGTCGATCGCCTATCTGATCTCGCTGCCGATCGTCGCGGTGCAGGCCCGTCGGATGGCGCAGGCGGAAGAGCAGCCGGCCACGGTGCCGGAAGCGCCTGTCGACGGCGAGAATAATACGCCGGCCCCCTGACCCTTCAGGAGCCCATCCGCCAGCGGGCCACGGCAGCCACGCGCTCGCAAAGCGCGGTCTGCGGGAATCTCTGGCGCAGCACGGCGAAGGCCTGCGAGTCGGACATGTCGCCGTAAGGGCCGAGCGCCGAGATCAACGGATCGGATGTGTCCATCGGGCGTCGGCGTCGTTCGGCGGACACGGTCGGAAAGTCCTGCATCATGGTCGTCTCCAGGTCGCTCCCTCTCAGCCGGTGGCCGGCGATGATCGGGCAACAGGTCCGCACGCGATACGATGCACGTCACCGACGAATGGTCCCCCACCAAGGTTAAGACGCGGTAACTTTCGTCCGGTTCCGTCATTGCACCATGCGGAACCGCCGCGATTCTGGCAGGCCTTGCTTTTGGTCGATTGTCCTCCGGAACTGCACAATTTCTGAGCTTGCGACCCCGGTGGCGCCTCTCCAAGATCGCCGTCTCAGGGAGAATTCCTCTTGGTGGCGGCAGCGGCTCCAGCGCCCGACATTGCGGAAGCGGCTTGGCGCAGGCCTGGGCCGTCGATGCAGCGCGCCCACGGGATCGGACGGCTCGCCTTCGGGCTGCGGGATGGCGCGACCGTCGTCAGGCAATGCTATCAGGAGGCTGGCCTGAGGATCCGGATGCCCCGCGTCGAACCGGGCGAGGCGCTCCAGGCCGTCGTCATCAACACGGCGGGTGGCATCACCGGCGGCGATAGGTTCTCGCTCGATATTGCTGCGTCCGCGGGCACGCGCGCGGTGGTGACGACACAGGCTGCGGAGAAGGTTTACCGGTCGTCGGGCGGCGTCGGCGTGTTCGACACGACCCTCCATGTGGGGGAGGGCGCCGATCTCGCCTGGCTGCCGCAGGAGGCTATTCTGTTCGGGGGTTCGGCGCTGGAGCGCCGCCTGACCGTCGACATGGCCGTGGACGCGACCGTCCTCGCTGTCGAGGCCGTCGTGTTCGGCCGCCTGGCGCGCGGCGAGAGGATCGACAGCGGCTACCTGTTCGACCGCTGGCGGATTCGGCGCGGCGGCCGGCTCGTCTATGCCGAAGGCTTGCGCTTCGAAGGCGACATGGCCGGTGCGCTGGCCTCGCGTGCCTGCGGCGGGGGAGCGGTGGCTTCGGCGAGCCTCGTTCTCGTCGCATCTGATGCGGAAGGACGCGTCGAGGCGGTCAGGCTGTTTCTCGACACCCTTGACGCGCAGGGCGTCGAGGCCGGAGTCAGCGGCTTCGATGGCATGCTGTCTCTGCGGCTGCTCGCCGCGGACCCCTTTGCGCTGCGCACCGCGCTGGTGAACATTCTGGAACTGCTGCGCGGTCCCATCCCGCGCGTCTGGTCCTGCTGAGGAAGGCTCATGAATCTCTCGCCGCGCGAAAAGGACAAGCTCCTCATCTCCATGGCCGCGATGGTCGCCCGCCGGCGGCTGGAGCGGGGCGTGAAGCTCAATTATCCGGAAGCGATTGCGTTGATCACGGATTTCGTGGTCGAGGGCGCTCGCGACGGGCGCTCTGTCGCCGACCTGATGGAAGCGGGCGCCCATGTCATCTCGCGCACGCAGGTGATGGATGGCATCGCCGAGATGATCCACGATATCCAGGTCGAGGCGACCTTCCCGGATGGCACCAAGCTCGTCACCGTCCATGATCCGATCCGCTGATCCCGCTCACAGGCACTCCTCCATGCGCTCCCTCCGCCTCGTCGCTCCAGCCGCCGCAATCCTTGCCCTGACCACGGCCGCCCACGCCCATACCGGCCATGGCACGACAAGCGCCTTCACGGCAGGCTTTGCCCATCCGCTCGGCGGTTTCGATCACCTGCTCGCCATGGTCGCAGTCGGCCTGTGGGCGGGCCTTGCCGGGGGCAGGGCGCTCTGGCTCTGGCCGGCGAGCTTTGTCGGCGCCATGGTCATCGGCGGCACAATCGGCATGGTCGGCGTGCCTATGCCGCTGGTCGAGCAGGGGATCGTCGGCTCGGTCATCGTCATCGGCCTTGCAGCAGCGCTCGCCTTCAGCCCAAATCTGGTCATGGGCGCGGCGATCGCCGCCCTCGCCGGCCTGTTCCACGGCCACGCCCATGGCACCGAGGTGCCGGCGGACGCGTCCGGCCTTGCCTATGCCGCTGGTTTCGCGCTCGCCACGGCGCTTCTCCATGCGGTGGGCATCGCGACCACGGTCATTGCCGCCCGGTTCACGCTGCCCATCGCGGCGCGAGCCGCAGGCGGCCTCACCGCCGTGGCCGGCGTCGTGCTGGCGGCGCGCTTCTTCTGATTGACTCCTGCCGGGAGGTTCGCATGCTGGATCTGCGCCCGAACTGTGAATGCTGCGACCGGGACCTGCCGCCGGACGCATCGTATGCGATGATTTGCACCTTCGAGTGCACCTTCTGCGCCGACTGCACGTCGGAGAAACTCGGCGGCACCTGTCCCAACTGCGGCGGCGAACTGGTGCGCCGACCGATCCGCCCGGCGACGAAACTCGCCCGCTTTCCGGCCTCCACCACACGCATCTTCAAGCCGCAGGGATGCGCGGGAGCAACGCCATGAAACCCGGCGAGATCATTACGGCAGAAGGCACGGTCGAACTCAACCAGGGCCAGAACAGCGTCGTGCTGACCGTCTCCAACACCGGAGACCGGCCAGTCCAGGTTGGGTCCCACTACCACTTCTACGAGACCAACCCGGGGCTCGCCTTCGATCGCGAGCAGGCCCGCGGCATGCGCCTCGACATCCCGCCGGGCACCGCCGTGCGCTTCGAACCGGGGCAGACCCGCGAGGTGACGCTCGTGCCCTATCGCGGATCACGCACCGTCTACGGCTTCCGCCAGGCCGTCATGGGCAAGCTCTGAAGGCCGCCAGGAGACACTGATGCCCTACAGGATGACGCGCGGCGCCTATGCCGACATGTTTGGCCCGACGGTCGGCGACAGGGTGCGCCTCGCCGATACGGAACTCTTCGTCCAGGTCGAGAAGGATTTCACGACCTATGGCGAGGAGGTGAAGTTCGGCGGCGGCAAGGTGATCCGCGACGGCATGGGCCAGAGCCAGATGACCAACCGGGCAGGGGCCGTCGACACGGTCATCACCAACGCCCTGATCATCGATCACTGGGGCATCGTGAAGGCCGACGTCGGGCTGAAGGACGGCCGGATCGCCGCCATTGGCAAGGCGGGCAATCCCGACGTGCAGCCGGACGTGAACATCATCATCGGTCCGGGCACGGAGGCGATCGGCGGCGAGGGCAAGATCCTCACCGCCGGCGGCATCGACA
>CAZEZD010000195.1:0-5757 GCA_964516115.1 uncultured Hyphomicrobiales bacterium | reverse complement strand
GATCCTCCTCAGGATCCATAATGGCCGCCGTACACAAAATTACCGACAGTCCCCTCCGAGACATGCGAAACCCGGCCTCGTGGCCGGGTTTTTCTTTGATCGTCCGACCGTCCCGCAAGCAGGCAAGATCTGATCCCTTTGATCACAAGGCCTCAGCCGCGATCGGAAACCTTCTCGATCTGGCCCCGCCGCTGCATCCAGAGCGCCACCAGCCAGCAGAACAGCGACCATGCTGCGCCGAGGCACCAGCCGGCGAGAACGTCCGTCGGCCAGTGCACGCCGAGATAGACCCGGCTGATGCCGATGAGCACGGTCATGACGACGGCCACCGCCAGGAAGAAGGCATGGACCCGCCGCGGCGCCTCCAGCCGCGTCAGGAGAGCGCCGATCGTCAGGTAGGTAACCGCCGAGAGCATGGCATGGCCGCTCGGAAAGCTGGCGGTGAGCTCGATCGGCGCATTCGGCACCAGATCGGGCCGCGGCCGGTCGAACAGCGCCTTGAGCGCCTGGCTGATGACCGTACCGCCGGCTACCGCGACGAAGACGAACAGCGCTCCCCCCGGCTTGCCCACGAGCAGCAGATACAGGCTGGCGCACAGCGTGATCAGGCTCAGCACAGCGATGCCGCCGAGCGCGGTGATGTCACGCATGACGCCGGGCAGCCACGAAGGGCCAGGCGCGACCTCGGGCGCCGCCGGGTCGCGGAAGTGCATCAGCAGCGCCCGGTCGAAGGCTTCGGTCTCGCCCTCCACGACGATGTCCGCGAGCCTCAGGAACGCAAGGATGCCGCCCGCGACTACGGCAAGGGCCACGATCAGACCGGCTTCGTCGCGCAACAGGCGGATGAAGCGCGAACCAGGGGGCAAGGACATAAAGGCCATGCCGAAGACATGGAGCAAGGCGCTGCCCGGAGCAAGACGCCACGCGGACGTCGCCGCGCCCGGAAATGAAGAACCTTCGCGGGCGGGGGAACCGGACGCGGGGTCGGCGCATTACCCGAAGGCCCATCACGTGAACAAGGAGGAAGCGACATGGATCGCAGGCTTTTTCTGACGGCGCTGGCAGGCGGCTTCGCCGCTACCGCGACATTCGGCCTCAGCGCTGCTCAAGCCTCGCCCGCCCAGCCGGCAACCTCGGCAGAACTGACCGGCGTGCGCGCCGCTCTCTCGCCGGCCGCCCCGGCAGACGGTGATGTGATCGAAATGCAGCGCCGCCGCATGCGTCGCGGCCCGCGCCGCCGTTGGGGCCGCCGTTGGGTTCGCCCGCGCCGCCGCCGTTGCTGGATCAATCGTCGCGGGCTCCGCGTGTGCCGCTGGTACTGACCTGAGGCCCATGCGACCCGACGGAGAGCGGACCGGCTGCCCCCTCGGCCGGTCCGCTTCTCCGTCGGTGGCGTTCCGCAAGGCGATACAACCGACTCACGTCCCTTAACGAAGCCTCAAATGTCTCCGGCGAGACTGGCCAACGTCCCGAGCGGATATTTCGCCGGCGGGCGTCCACGGAAGCCGATGGAATTCCTTCACCCCCGCACGTTGCTTCTGTCCGTCGTGGCGATCAGCACGACGACGGGGCTTCTGCTGCTCCTCTCGTCTCGCCAGAACCGCGAGGAGCGGGGCCTCGTCTATTGGGGTGTCGCCAATCTTTTCGGCGCCTTCGGCTGCGTGCTGCTGGGGCTGAGGAACTGGGCGCCCGACCGGGTGACAATCGATCTCGCCAACGCGGCCATCCTGCTCGGCTACGCCCTCAACTTCGCCGGCACGCGGCGGTTCTGTCACCAGAAACTGAATTTCGCCTGGGTGCTGACACCCTCGGTCGTCTGGCTGACCCTGTGCCAGTGGCCTGCATTCAATGACAGTGTCGAATGGCGGCTGATCTTCGTGTCCGCGGTGGTCGTGGCGACCTCGCTCGGCACCGCGGTGACCCTGTTGGGCCTGAAAGGCGAGAATCTCGTTTCCCGCTATCCGGCGATCGGCTGGCACCTGTTCCACGTCGCCGTCTATCTGGTCCGAATGGTGCCGCCCCTGACCAGCACCGTTCCGGCGAGCAACGAGATCACCGCCTCGCCGTTGATCACGATCATCATGTTCGAGGCGCTGATCCACATCACGCTGATCTCGTTCCTGCAGCTGTCGTTGACCAAGGACCGCGCCGAGGACCGCTATCGCCGCGCTGCCGAGACGGACGTGCTGACCGGCCAGCCGAACCGGCGCGCCTTCATGCAGACGGCGGAAAAAATCGTCGCCCGCCAGGACTGCTGGCCGGCCTGCATGGTTCTCATCGACGTCGACCGCTTCAAGACCATCAACGACACCGTGGGCCATGCCGGCGGCGACGCCGTTCTGGTGGCGGTCGCAAACGCGATCCGCGGGCACCTGCGGCCGGACGACACGTTCGGCCGTCTCGGCGGCGAGGAGTTCGGCTGCCTGCTGCCCAACACGACCCTGCAGGCGGCCATGGTGGTGGCGGAGGGCCTGCGCGCCCGCATCGCCGGGCTCGACATCCGCGCCGCCGGCGAAACGGTGCGCGTCTCGGTCTCCATCGGCGTCTCGAGCATCGCCGGCGGAAAGCCCGACCTCGACCATCTCATCGACCGCGCCGACGCCTGCCTCTACGAGGCCAAGCGCACCGGCCGCAACCGGGTGGTCGCGCGCGAGGACGGGCTCCGGCTGGCTGGGTGATTACCCGCCGCGCGGCACCCTGCCCTCCAGCGGATAAGCCGGGTCGGTATAGCCCGGCGTCGAGGGATGGCCCGCAGGGACGAGCCGGTCGACCAGCGCCTCGTCCACCTTGGTGAAGGCGTAGCCCGGAGCGCCGAGATAATCCTCGAACTGTTCCATCGTGCGAGGCCCGGCGATGGCCGCCGTGACGAAGGCGTTGTTCAGCACCCAGGCGGTGGCGAACTGGCCCGGCGTGATGCTGCGCTTTTCCGCATGGGCCTTCAGCTTCTGGGCAATGACCAGCGATTCCTTGCGCCACTCCGTCTGCAGCATGCGGGCATCCGCCCGCCCCGCGCGCGAGCCCTCGGGGGGCGGCGCCTTCGGGTCATACTTGCCGGACAGGATGCCGCGGGCGAGCGGCGAATAGGGCACGACGCCGAGGCCGTAGAAGCCGCAGGCCGGTAGGTGCTCCACCTCCGGCATGCGGTTCATGGCGTTGTAGTAGGGCTGGCTGACCACCGGCCGGTCGATGCCCATGCGGTCGGCGAGATTGCAGATTTCGGCGACGCGCCAGGAGCGGTGGTTGGAGACGCCGTAGGCGCGGATCTTGCCCTGGCGGATGAGGTCGCCGAGCGCGCGCACCGTCTCCTCCAGCGGCGTCTCGTGGTCTTCCTTGTGAAGGTAGTAGATGTCGATGACGTCGGTGCCGAGCCGCTTCAGCGACGCTTCCACCGCCCGCATCATGTAGAGGCGCGACAGGCCGCGGTCGTTCGGGCCGGGGCCGGTAGGATTGGCGAGCTTGGTCGCCAGCACCCAGTGCGAGCGGTCGGCCTTGATGGCGCGCCCGGTGATCTCCTCGGAGCGGCCCTCGGTATAGACGTCCGCCGTGTCGATGAAGTTGACGCCGGCATCCTTCGCGCGGGCGATGATGCGCGCGGAGTCCTTCTCCGTCGTCGCCCCGCCGAACATCATGGTGCCGAGGCAGATCGGCGAGACCTTGATGCCGGACCGGCCGAGATTGCGGGGTGTCATGGGGCGCTCCCTGGTTCTGGTTGGGCACAGTAGGCCGCGACACCGGGGAAAAGGAAAGCACCGCCCCTGCATGCGAGGTCTCGCGAAAGGCGCGGTCGTCAGGCCGCCTGCGCCAGCGCCGCCTTCAGGAGTTTCGTCGCCTGGTCGGCGGTCATCGGCTCGCCGAAGGCGAAGCCCTGCGCATAGTCGCAACCGAGCTGGTAGAGCTCGACCGCATCGGTGTCGCTCTCCGCCCCTTCCGCCACCACCTCCATGCCGAGGTCCTGGCCGAGCGCGATGATGGTGCGCAGGATGACAGGACGGACGCCACGCTGGTCGGCGCGCACGAAGCTCTTGTCGATCTTGATGGTGTCGAAGGGGAAGCGCTGCAGGTAGGCGAGCGAGGAATAGCCGGTACCGAAGTCGTCCAGGGACAGGCCGGCGCCGAGTTCACGGATGCGGTGCAGCATCTGCGCGGCATACTCCGGATTCTCCATCACCAGACTCTCGGTCAGTTCGAGCTTCAGCGAGCCGCGGGCGACGGTGGAGCGGGCGAGCACGCCCTTGATGTCCTGCAGCAGGTCGTGCCGCAGCAGCTGGCGGCTCGACACGTTGACCGCCGTGAACAGCGGCGGGTCGAGCGGCATCAGCGCCTGCCAGTTGGCGAGCTGGCGCGCGGCGCGATCCATGACGAACAGGCCGAGCTCGACGATGAGGCCGGTTTCCTCGGCGATGGCGATGAACTCGGCCGGCGGCAGGCGGCCGAGGCGGGGATGGTCCCATCGCACCAGGGCCTCGAAGCCGGCGAGCGTCCGGTCGGAGAGGCGCACCACGGGCTGGTAGACGATGGCGATCTCGCCGCGCTCCAGCGCCCGCCTGAGGTCGCTCTCCAGCGCCAGGCGGTCGCTCTTGTGGGCGCGCAGTGCCGGCTTGAACACCTCGATCCGGTCACCGCCGAGGCGCTTGGCGTGATAGGCGGCAAGCTCGGCATCCTTCAGGAGGTCTTCCCGCTTGCGCTGCGTACCGTCGGCAAGGGCGATGCCGATGGAGCCGGTGAGGAAGATCTCGCGCTCGCCGAAGGCGATGGGCGCCCTCAGGGCCTTGCGGATCGTTTCGGCAAAGCCCGTGATGCGCTCGGGCGCGCGCTCGGAGACGAGGATGATGCCGAACTGGTCGCCGTTCAGGCGCGCCAGCGTGTCCTGCGGCTTCAGGAGGCGCGACAGGCGGCGCGAAACGGTCAGCAGGATTGAATCGCCGACCGATATGCCGACCGAGTCGTTCACCTGCTTGAACCGGTCGATGTCGAGGACCAGAACTGTCGGGCGGCGCTGCTCGTCGCCCTGCGCGTTCATCAGCGAGGCCTCGAGCCGGTCGAGGAAGAGCTCGCGGTTCGGCAGGCCGGTAAGGTTGTCGTGGACGGCATCATGCAGCAGCCGCTCCTCCGACGCCTTGAACTCGGTGATGTCGGCCAGCGTGCCGACCAGCCTGACGACCTCGCCGTCGGTGCCGACCACCGGCCGCGCCCGCAGCATGATCCAGACGAAGTGTCCGTCGGCGGCGCGCAGCCGGAACTCGTCAACGACCCGGCCGCGGCGATGCTCGACGACCGTGTCGAAGATCGACCGGATCCGGTCGCGGTCGGACGGGTGCAGCGCCTCGACGAACTTGGTGGCGGCCCCCTCCAGCGCGCCGCGCTTCATGCCGAGCTGCGCCTCCAGCTCCGGGCTGACCCAGATCCTGTTGGCGATGACGTCCCAGTCGAAAATGATGTCGCCCGCCCCCGTCAGCGCCAGCGCCTTGCGCTCGGTGTCGGAGACAAGGCCCTTCGGCACGCCCGAGCCGGAGAAGGCGTGCTGCATCACGGTGAAGCCGATGAGCATGACGAGCAGCACCAGCGCGCCGAGCATGGCGGGCGCGGCGATCTCGTTGTTCAGGCGGCCGGACACCATGAGGAGCGCCGCCCCCGACCAGATCATGAACAGCGCCCAGGTCGGCAGGAGGTTGATGGCGCGGTCGTAGCGCAGGAACGACAGATAGACGAGGATCACCGTGCCGAGGATCGTCACGGCGCCGATGCCGAGCCGCGCGA